>JACMIS010000492.1 GCA_014381035.1 Armatimonadota bacterium | reverse complement strand
GCCGGGGCGGACGCTCGTCGCGGAAGCCGGGACAACCCTGTACACCATCGGGCATACGAAGCGCGTTCTGCTACCCGACGCGCCGGGCGAGCGGTTCTACGTTTCCGTGGACGGCGGTATGAGCGATAACCCGCGCCCGCAACTCTACGACGCTGTGTACTCCGCGATGGTCGCGAACCGCGCCGGTCAGCCGCGTGACAAAACGGTGACGATAGCCGGGAAGCACTGCGAGACCGACATTCTGATCTGGGACCTGCCGCTCGGCGACACCGACGCGGGCGACCTTTTAGCCGTACAGACCACCGGCGCGTACAACCAGGCGATGGCGTCGAACTACAATCGGTTCACCCGCCCCGCCGTCGTGTTCGTGCGCAACGGCACGGCGGACGTGGTCGTGGAGCGCGAAACGCTGGACGACGTGATCCGGCAAGACCGGCTCCCGGCGCGGCTTCGGAAAGCGTAACGAAGATGCGAAACGCGCCCGCTGTCGGTAGTGCCATCCTCGGCGGCGGCGCGGGCGCAGTCGTAGGGATTGTCGCCGCCTTCCTTTGTGCGAGTGCTTTATCGGGCAATAACACGCTGGCGGCGGGTTTCATTCTGGTTTTCGCCGCGCCGCTGGGACTGCTGTTGGGCACAGGCGCGGGGATTTGGGGCGGACTCGCGGCGTTGCGCTTCTTCCAGAGCGGGACGCCTCAAGAGCCGGAGCGTCGAAAAGGGGCGGTCGCGTGGGCTATCGCCCTCGGCGTTCCTGCCCTGATCGCCGCTATGGGTTGGGGGATATTCCTGCTGGAGCAACCGCCTTCCGACCGAAAACTACTCGCCAATTTTCGACGCCACAAGTCCACTTTTGACGATCTGACGCGGATGGTACGCACCGATAAAGGCTTGACACGGGTGGATGAGAACTGGACGGCACCCAGCGAGCCGGAAAAGATAAACGTCTCCGGCGTGCGGATAAGGGAATACCGCCGCCTTCTCACGTCGGGAAATGCGAAGCGCGGATTTTCGGCGGACGAACGTGGTACCGCGATCCGATTTCACTGCTGGGTAGCCGGTTCCGCGATTTCAAGCACCGTGTTGAAAGGCTACTTCTATTCGGAAACCCCACCGAAGCCCCTGTTTCAGAATCTGGATGATTGTGGCAGGTGGGGTTGTAGCGCGGACAAATGGGACGCGGGATACAAAGGCGAAGCGTACCGTCCTATCGGCGGAAACTGGTATCTGTTCTACAAGCGCGTATCCGGCTAACGCCGCACTTCATTCGCTGTTCCGGTATCGCGGCTGTCACACGCAGCGCGGTAGCATCGTTCCTTCCGAACAGCGCAATCTGTGCGCGTTCAAACCCGACACACGGAGGTACGGTCCATGCGGCTCCTCGGATTTTGTTTTTCGGCGAAGACGGTAGTCACGGCGACGACTCTGCTCCTTTCTTGCGGGGCACTGCCCCTACTCAGCGGTTGCGGCGGCGATAACGGATCGGGAACGCCGTTCGTGGTCGGCGAATGGCAGCAGGAATCCCTGACGCTCACGGACGGCAGACTGGCGCGTTGCTCGGACGGCGACCTGCCGCCCTGGGAAAGCCTCGAATGCAACGCCGGTCGATTTTTCCTCCGTGCCGACGGTAGCTACGAGCGCATCGGGTTTGACCACGCGGAAAGCGGGACATGGCGTCTCGACAGCGGTGACGTCCTGGTGACGCGCGCGAGTCGGCAAAACACCGAACGGCGGGAGCAGGCATCGCGCGGCGAGAACGGGCGCATGATCTTGCAAATCAGCGGCGACAATGGAACGAGCGACACGGCGGTCTGGCAGAGGCAGTAGCAACGCGCCTGTGCGAGCAACTTCCGCGCCCCGCACGGGTCAAATTGCTCAAGGGAACCTCTTGCTGCCTACATACGGTAAATAGTATCAGGAGAATCTCCGCCAACTATGTCGTACCCGAAGCCATCTACCTTTGATAAACCGGACAATCTGCCCGGCGTTCGCTCGTTGCAACACCTGATTATCGCCGCGCTCATCACCGCGGGACTCTATTTCGTGCCGTATCTGGGCTGGGTGACGTACCCCATCCGGCTGTTCGTCACGTTCATTCACGAAGGCGCCCACGCGTTAGCGGCGGTCATTACGGGCGGGCACGTCCAGAGCCTGGTCATCCGCCCGGACGGTTCTGGGGTGACCTGGTCGGCGGGCGGCTTCGGTATCTTGGTATCGTCGGCGGGCTATCTCGGCGCGACTCTGTTCGGGGCCTTGCTCGTCGCCGCGCTCCGGCGCGGGATCGCCGCGAAATCGCTGTTGCTCGCGACCGGCGTTTTGATCGGGCTAATGACTATCGGCTGGGTGCGCCCGCCGGACGTAACGGAGTTGGGCAACTTCGGGCTGTCGGTCTTCGCCGGGATCGCGCTCAGTGTCGCTCTCGTTTTTGGGGGTTTACGCCTTCCCGAGCGGTCGGCGGCGTTCGCGGTGTCGTTCCTCGGCGTGCAGTGTATCCTGAACGCGCTGTTTGATCTCAACACCTTGCTCAGCATCTCGGTCGCCGGGGGGACGCAGTCCGACGCCGGGAACATGGCGCGGATGACGCTGATTCCCGCGCCGGTCTGGGCGGTGCTGTGGATCGCCGTCGCGGCGTTCATGCTCTGGCGCGTGGTGCTAGTTCCGGCGTTCCGCGACGCGCGACGATCTGCTACCGTCTAGCGGCGATTACAGGCGGCTTCGCTGTGTCCGCATAGGGCGCACACAGCGGGTCGCCCAGCACCACGTCTTTCCAGTGCAGGTACGGCGACCCCATGTAGAACGATTCGGCTAAGTTGTAGCCGTGCGTATACCGTTCGAGTACGATCTCCGAACGCGAGATGGCGTCGCAGTATGGTTCCGACACGAAGCCGTGTACTCCCGCCGCACCCGCGTATGCGGTGAGCAGGTTGATGCCCGCTTTCGCGGTTGGCTTGCGCAGGTCCTGCGCGCTCAGTGACCACGT
>JACMIS010000065.1 GCA_014381035.1 Armatimonadota bacterium | reverse complement strand
CTTGCCACGCGCGCGGACGGGGACGCTATCATCGGCACGCGCCACAACGGGGCGTTCGTCCGCTCGGGCGACGGCGCACGGTTCCACCCACTGGATACGTTCCCCGGTTCGCTACCGACCGGGGGCGATATTTACGGTCTCGCGGCGTTTCAAGGGCACCTGTACGCCTCGACTTTCGACGGGGGCGTTCTGGCATTCTCGAAGAACCACCGGATCGGCGTCCACGCCTCGGTGAGTCAAGGGCGGACGTTGCTGCCGTTCGGGGACGCCCTGTACGCCCTCTGTGCGGATCATTCCGTCTGGCGGTTTGACGGGACCACCTGGGAACCGGCGTGGGCGAAGAACACGCTTCGCCGCGCCGATGTGTACAGCATCGCGCTGGACCGGACGGGGCACCGCTTGCTGGTCGGCGGCTTCGGAGGTTGGGCGGAATGGGACGGAACAACGTGGATACAGCACTGGAACACGCCCGGTTTGGCGGGAGAGAGCATCACCGCGATTGCCGCCGATGCGACGGGAGCAGTCTGGGCGGGGACGCAACGACGCGGTCTGTTTCGGTGCGTCGGGGATGCGGCGACCCCGTTTCAGGAGGCGCAGGGGCTGACGGACGACTGGATCACGGCTATCGCGGTGTCGCCGAAGGGGCGTTTGCTGGTCGGGACGTATACGGGCGGCGTTCTGGAGCGAGCCGGGGATCGGTTCGTGCGACGGTTCGCGGCGGATAAATGGGCGATGCGCCGGATCGTTTTCGACGGCGAGACGGCTCTGGTCGCGACGCCTGTGGGGTTGTATCGGGAGGGCGCGGGGAACGATTGGCAGAGGTTCGATCCGCGTTCGACGGGCGGACTGGAAATCCAGGCGTTACTCCCGGCAGAGAACGGCGTGTGGGTCGGGACGCGCAACGGGTTGGCGTTCGCTCCGTCCCCCGATCCCGGACGCTAAAGAGTTCCGGGATCGGGACAAAGTTTTTTGTTCTCGCTCTATTTCCCGAGAGCGTATATCGTCGCCTGTTCCCATGTCAGAGTACGCCCTTCGCGCCACGCGGCGGCGAAGGTGCTTGAATCCCCCGACGAGCGTATCCGCGCAACCTGTCGGTCGTATCTTTCCTGCTCTACGGGAGGCAACGGGGCACCTATGTTTTCGCGTAGTGCCTCTGCCGCACCCCACAAGCGTGCCGCTTTTTGCACGTCCTTCCGGTCCCCGAAAACGGCTGCCATATCCCGAAGGTTTTCCGCAACGCCCTCTCTATCCCCGGCTGTACGGAAGAGGTTCAGGCTTTCCTCGAACCATGCCTGCGCTTGGGTGAATTCCGAGTGCCGATACGCCACATCCCCGAGATGGTTGAGGGACCACGCGATGCCGCCATCGTCGTTCAACCCACGAAAGAGACTCAGGCTTTCCTCGAAAAGTGTCCGCGCTGCCCCAGTTATTCCTTCGTAGAGTGCCACCACACCCAGATTTACGAGCGACCAGGCGATGCCCCGCGTTTGCCCCAATTCCCTGCGTATACGGAGGCTTTCCTCATACAACATACGGGCGGAGGCGAAGTCCCCGAGCGTCGTTGCCGCCGTACCCAGATGACTCAGAGTGTACGCGACGCCCTCTATGTCGCCCACCGCCCGGCGAAGTTCAAGACTCTCCTCAAGCAACGCGCGAGACGTGCTGTGATCCCCCTGAAGGCGAGCTACGTTACCCAGGTTCGCGAGCCCATGCGCGACGCCATGCTTGTCTCCGAGACTGCGGCGTATTTCGAGGCACTCTTCGTGACATGCCCGTGCCGACGCGTAATCCCCCAACAATCGCATCACGTTTCCCAGATTACTGAGAGCCTTGCTAACTCCTTTAATATCGTTCGACTCGCGGCAAATCCCCAAACTTTCCTCGAGAAACGCCCGCGCCATCGTAAGTTTGCTTTGATGGCTCGCCAGATTGCCCAGATTGTTTAAAACCGATGCGACGCCCTGTCGGTCTCCAAGATTCCGGTAGATCTGGAGGCTTCGCTCGTGTAGCGATTGTGAGGCGGCATAATCCCCCTGATTCAGTGCCAACGCCCCCGCCGCGTTCACTGCTTTTGCCTGCGCCACGGTTTCGCCCCCCGCCCGCTCCAGTGCCGCGTTGAGATACTGACGCCCCTCCGTGTTTCGCCCGCGTATTTTCCAGAACCACCACAACGCCCCCGCCAGACGCATCCCCCACTCCGGCTCCTCAGTGCCTGTTGCGCTCCACACCAACGCCGCCTGAAAGTTGTCGTAGTCCGTTTCCAGCCGTCGCAGATAGGTTTCCGGTTCGCTCCCTCGCAAGTGCGGCTCGGTTTCTTCCGCAAGCGATAGGAACCATGCGGTGTGCCGGTCCTTGATCGCCGCCGACTCACCACTTGCTTCCAGTTTCTCCGAGGCGTACTGACGGACCATCTCTAACAGCCGATAACGCCCGCCCGTTGCGGCTTCGGCCGCGCCTTCCGGCTGTTCCGCGGCAAACGTGACCAGCGACTTGTCCACCAGCGAGGCGAGGAGGTTCAATATCTGTCCCGGCGCGATGTTTGCCCCGGTTCCTTTTCCGGCACACACCTGCTCGGCGGCAGGCAGATCCCAGCCGCCCGCGAAAACGGACAGGCGATGTAGCAGCAAACGTTCCGGGTCGTTGAGCAGGATGTAGGACCAGTCCAGTGTCGCGCGCAACGTCTGTTGCCGGGACAGGACCGTGCGACTGCCGCCGGTAAGCAGACCGAGTTGCCCGGTGAGATGGTCGCCGAGTCGCTCGGCAATCTGCTCGGCGGTCATCGCTTTGACGCGGACGGCGGCAAGTTCGAGGGCGAGAGGGACGCCCTCCAATCGGGAGCAGATTCGCGCAACCGCCGAAGCATTCTTCACTGTCAACTCGAATGTTTTCTGGACGGCTTGTGCCCGCTCCACGAAGAGTTGCACCCCTTCGTATCCCGCAAGCACGCGTACCAGCGTGGACTGTCCTCTGGGCAGATGGTCCGGGTCCGGCACGGATAGCGGCGGCACTGCCCATGCCATTTCTCCCGTCACACCCAGTGCTTCCCGGCTGGTAGCGAGGACCCGCATCCCCGCACATTGGCGCAACAAATGCTCCGATAACTCCGCACTCGCCTGCAAGAGATGTTCGCAATTGTCCAGCACGAGGAGTAGATGCTTCCCCTTTAGAGATTCCGCGAGCGTCTGCGCGAGCGGTCTGCGCGTCTCCTCCTGCACTCCGAGCACCCGCGCGACCGTCTGCGGGACGAGGTCGGGATCGGAGAGTGATTCCAGCGCGACCAGCCACGCGCCGTCGCGATATTCGCCGCTAATCCTTCCCGCGACCGCGACCGCAAGCCGGGTTTTGCCGATGCCGCCGGGTCCGGTCAGGGTGACCAGCCGGGACCGACGCAACTGCGCCGCAACCTCGGCACATTCATCCTCCCTCCCGATTAGCTCTGTCAACGTGTCGGGCAACGATCCCCGGACGACAGGTGCCACAGAGACTCCGGTTGTCTTGACCGGGTTACTGGCTTGCTGGTGTGCCTGTGCCCGGAGCCGACGGTATAGCGCGGTCGTTTCTTCGGCCGGGGCGGATTTGGGATCGTCGCGCTGGATAATCCCGACGAATTCACGGTACACATGGAGCGCGGCATTGCGATCTCCGCTACGGTCGAGTCCTTCCATCAGCCCGCGCCGCGCCGCTTCCCACAAAGGGTCGAGGTTCACCGCTCGCTGCCAGTAGGCGGTCCCAGTGATATGATCGCCGACGGCTATTGCGTCGGTTGCCAGTTTCTGGAGAGCCTGCAGACAGTCCTGCTCACGCTTCGCTCGTTCCTGGGCGACCCATTCTTCCGTGCATCCTTCCAGGAGAAAACCGTTGTAGAGTGCCACTGCTCCCTTCAGATCCCCGCTCGCCACTGCCGCGTCGAATGCGAGCATGTCCACGGCGGCGTCCGAAAGATCGAGCGAGATCGTATGGCGACTCGGTGACTGAAGGCGTGCGCACTGACCACCCAGTGCGCTACGCAACTCGCTCAAAACGGCGCGAAGGCTGGCGGACGATTGGCTTTCGCCCACGTCGGGCCAGAGCGTCCCCGCCAGCCATCCTCGCTCGACGGGGCGACCGTGGCGCAGGGTAAGGAGCGCGAGGAGCCACAAGGCTTTCCGCGAGCGCAGACGCGGTAACGGGCGGTTGTACAGAAGCACCTGCATCGGTCCGAACAGCGTGATTGCGAGATCCGACGCTCCAACGGTGCCCGCAGTCGGCATCTGCGGCACGGTCGAGGTAGGTATGACAACCTTTTCGGACCTGGGCGTGGTTAACAAAGAACAAATCCCCTGCAGTAATTTCGGAGGTCGGAACGATTTTCCTCCTGAATGGGAGCGATACGATTACGGTAAGCGACTACACTTACTATGAAAGTTGATAGGACAGAAGGGGGTATCCACTATGACCGTCGTCGAAACGCACCCAACTATGGACCTGCTTTTGGAGCAGTGGCGACCGAATCTCGGTGCCGACTATCTCGCGTACCGAAATCATGTCTACCGCGTCTTCAACTTCTCGATCTGTCTGGCGTGCGCGACGGGAGACGATATAGAAAAGCTTGCCATCGCGGCGGCGTTTCACGATGTCGGTATGTGGCTGGACAATACTTTCGACTACCTCAAACCGTCGTCACGGCGAGCAATGGAATACCTTTCCCAAATCGACCGGGAAGAATGGTCGGAAGCGATTCATCAGATCATTGACCAGCACCACAAGGTCCGCACTTGGCGTGGCTCCGAACAGAATCTTGTCGAATCCTTCCGCAAGGCGGACTGGTTAGACGTTTGCCTGTTCGCGCTCCCTTCTAAACTCAAGCGCGATCACCTGACCGATGTCCTCCACAGGTTCCCGCGCGAGGGGTTCCATCGCCGGTTGGTCTTTCTGACCTGGGGATGGGCACGCAAGCATCCGTTGAATCCGCTTCCTATCTTTAAGTGGTGATTATGAACGCTTTTCGCGGCGCATGGGAACGCCACGGCTACGCGGACTTCCTATACTGATAGTGGACGGGGGCGAGTGCCCTTTTGACAAAAATTCGTGCATGACGAAAGGAAATGAAACAATGAGTACGATTACGACGAAAGATGGGACACAGATCTTCTACAAGGATTGGAACACGGGACAGCCGGTGGTCTTTTCGCACGGCTGGCCCCTCAACGCCGATGCGTGGGACGGACAGATGGTCTTTCTCGGGGAGCGCGGCTACCGCGTCATCGCCCATGACCGGCGCGGACACGGGCGGTCAACCCAGACGTGGTCGGGCAATGACATGGATACGTATGCCGACGATCTCGCCGAGCTTTTCGAAACGCTGGACTTGAAGGACGCGATACTGATCGGACACTCGACGGGCGGCGGCGAGGTGACTCGCTATATCGGTCGGCACGGCACGGCGCGTGTCGCGAAGGTGGTACTCCTCGGTGCGGTCCCGCCCCTGATGCTGAAGACGGATGCCAATCCTGGCGGTCTTCCCATCGCGGTATTCGACGGTATCCGTGCGGGGACGTTCAATGATCGCTCGCAATTCTTCAAGGACCTGACGATGCCGTTCTATAGCTATAACCGGGAGGGTGCCAAAATCTCCGAGGGGGTGCGCGACGCTTTCTGGCTACAGGGAATGCAGGCGGGGATCAAGAGTGCGCTCGATTGTATCAAGCAGTTTTCGGAGACGGATTTCACGGAGGATTTGAAGAAGTTCGATGTGCCGACGCTGATCGCGCACGGCGACGACGACCAGATTGTCCCTATCGGGGCGTCGGCTCTCCTATCCTCGAAGCTGGTGAAGGGGTCCACTCTGAAGATCTATCCCGGCGGGGCGCACGGCTTGGCGACCACGCAACAAGACGAGTTCAACGCGGATCTGCTGGCGTTCATTCAATCTTAGTTTTTGTTTCTTTTGTTTTTGTCCTTCGCGGACGGCGCCAACACTTTGTTGGATCGGTCTCACCTGCGGTGCTGATTTCTGATTCGCTGGCTTTGGCGGTTGGTTCTTTCCCGCGATTCCGTCG
>JACMIS010000491.1 GCA_014381035.1 Armatimonadota bacterium | reverse complement strand
GCGTGCCCAGATGTCGGGCGTGTTCCATGCCGTGCCGATCACTGCTCCTGGTGGACCCACGGTGCCCAGACCACCCTTTCCAGTTTTCCAGTCGGTGGTGTCGTAGTCGGGCGCGAACCAATTGCCCGTCGGTTGCGCGGTCGTGTAACTCCACATTACCTCGCCCTTCGCCGAGGTCGGCACGATTTCCGTGATCTGCACTGGCGGCGGCAACGGTGCCCAGTTCAGGTTGACGTTTTTGGCGGCGGCGAGATCGCGGTCCGCCCATTTCTTCCATATCTGCCGGTTGTTCAGAACCGGTAGAAACACGCCGCCGACCACGGATCGCGCCTGAAAGCCGACCTGCGTGCCGGGCGTCGTGCGGTACCAGTCGGTCATCGGAACGCGGGACGGGGAGTCATGCAGGAAGTCGTAGACCGGGTCGGCAAGCGTCATCAGGTCGGATTTTTTACCGGTCAACGCCGCGCTCCAGATCGTCCAGTCGAGCTTTGTATAGTTCTCGCGCGAATCGAGTGGCAGGCCGTAACGGTTGTTCTTGGTCTTATAGAAGGCCGTCTCCTCCTCGAACACGCTGTCAGGAAACAGGTTGATGTCGAGGACGTTGTCCCAGACGATGTTGTACTTCTGGCTCCAGGTTCCGGGCTTATCAAAGGCAATCCGGTAATGATCGCCGTCTTTGGCAGCGGCCATCCACTGCTTGGTCATGCCTTCAGCGATGCCGCGCACGCGCTTGGCTTCGGCAGAGTCGCCTCGCATTTCCGCCATCTGCGCGTAGGCTCCCAGTGCTTCGATGGACTTGCCCGACAGGTTGACATTGTGCGCCAGGTGCCCCGAAAAGTCGTCGGTCGAAAGCTGGTTGTCGAGGTCGTAGCCCTTGCTGATCAGGTAGTTCGCCCACTTGGTGATCGTGGGCCAGTAGCGATCGGCATATTTCGTGTTGCCCTCGACTTTCGCCAGTGCGCCGAGCAGGATCAGCATGTTGCCCGACTCCTCAACCGGCATCTTGCTGCTCACGTCGCCGTCGGCGGGGACGTTCTCGCCGCCGCCGTACAGCATCCCGGTCGCTTGCGGGTACACGCCGACATCATGGGGTGCGAACGGAAACACCCAGCGCGGTCCGTTCGAGTACAGCATGATCGGTTCCAGCGTCGCTTTGAGCAAGGTCGGCGACAGTAGCAACTGTTGCGGCGCGGCGGGATACATCAGGTCCACGGTGCCGATGGAGCCGTTCGAAAAGTTTTCCTTGGAGAACATTAATGGCGCACCGTTGGCGTCGGCGACGATCTTCTGCGCCGCCAACGCTTGACGATGCGCCAGTGCCGTCAAGCGGGCGTACTTCTCGCCGCCCACGGTGCGCAGGTCCGCCATCAACTCGGTATCGAACGCCGTCGAACGTTTGCTTAACTGCTCGTATTCGCTTGCCGCGACCTTCAGCAAACCCATGGCGTCCATACCCTTGCGGCGCCAGTACGGGCGCAATTTGCGCCCCATCCAGTTCAGGGAATACAAGTCGTCGTAAGCGATCATCACCGTGCGCGAGATCGGCTTCGCGCCGACGGCACCCAGGTTAAACGCCAGAGCCGCAACCGGCGACCGGTCGTTCGGGGTGCGTGGTTTCGCTACGTCGTCCGACGCCGGCAGTTTGCCCGTCCGTCCCCACACCGTTTGCGCGTTGGCGCGGGAAGTCAGGACGCTTTGCAATCCCGCGACATTAGGTGCCGCCAGATAAAGGTGTCCCCAGTCGATGCGCAGGTCGTCGCCGCGCTTCGCCAGAACTGGCTGATCCACCGAACCCATGCGCAGTGCGGTCAGATTGCCCGCCGAGGCACGGTTCCATGTCACTTGCTGTGCATTGGCGTCGTTGACGGTCAGGTCCGCGCCCGCGTCCGCGTATAACTGCACGTCGTGGGGCTTACCGTCGAGGGAACGCATCGAATACGTCACATAGGTCACGGGGCGCGATAGCACTTCGATGTCGCTGGGAATCGCGGGCGTCAGGAAAACCATCTCCACGCGGATCGCTTCGTTAGCGAACGTGTAGATGGTGCGCGTCGGCAACACCAGAACGCTCTTCTGGGGCAACGAGGCCGACTCTTCGGGTTGCGTGCCCATTAAGCGAAACGTTTGCCCGTCGACGCGCACCATCGCGGTGAGGCGGTTTTCTCGTCCGGTCCAGTGGCGCGTCTCATCACTATACAGTTTATTGGCGTTCGACCACACCGAGAAGTACGGGTCGTGCGTCACCAGCGGCACGGAGGGGGGACGGAGCGGTGGCAGAGTCGCTGGTGTCGCTCGGGTGCCCTGTTCTTGGGCAAGCGTCGGTGCGATGACCGGAATCCATACACAAGCGAGTGCCAGCAGGCGCAGCGTGGTGCGTCGTGTCGTTCCTTCGATTCGTTGCATAAGTGTTGACTCTTCTTTGGTTCGTTTTGGCATGCCTTTGGTTCAAGGTGCAATCAAACTTTACAAGATCGGAGCGTTTTTCGCAATCGATAATTTCCCCTGAGTGCGAATCGTGAACCTATTTTCCCTCAACCGGGTGTCCGTACTACCAGAAGGCGTCGCCGCACGCCTTTAGGGGCATTCGTCTCGTGGTACAATCGGGGAAACTTCGCGCCTGTTGTCTATGCATGGGCGACAATTCGGCGCACCCTGCGAAGGAAACCGGCGCAATGGCGGAACAGTATGTGTACATGAGTGGGAGTGTTACTTCCACCGGCAGCAACTTTATCCCGAAGGAAACGGCGACCGTGCCGCTCTTCGACCACGGCTATCTGTACGGCGACGGCGTCTTCGAAGGCGTCCGGGT
>JACMIS010000490.1 GCA_014381035.1 Armatimonadota bacterium | reverse complement strand
GCTCGCGGGTCGTCGCGGACACACGCGTACCGGAGCGATTACCGTTGAGGACGACGGAAACCGTTGTCGCATTGACGCCCGCCCGTGCCGCGACATCGCGCAGGGTAACGGAAGTTTTGAAAGGTTTTTCGGTCACACCCTCATTGTAAAGGGTATTCGCTGCAGTTAGGCGTTTGATCGTGGGGAGTATCATCATTGAACCAACGTTGATTTCATTATAACCAACGTTGGTTCATGCGTCAAGTCGCCTAAAAATATATTTTCAAATGTATATTTTATAGGTCGGCGTTCCGAGCCACAACCCGAGGAGCGACCACAATGCACCTATCGTATAGTCCCCCAAGACGAGACCCAGGAAAAAGGGCACCGCTCGCTTGTGCGCCTCCATGCCACCGTAGCGGGTGATGCAGAGTTTTGCCAGCCATGCCACGAACACACAGAACCAGAAGTAGTTCATCGCGTAGGAGATGCCGAGCGCGTAACCGGTCGGGTGCAGAGGCCACCAGAGGAAGGTTTGGCGCAGGTAGGCAAGTCCGCCGACGACCACCAGCCCGCCGAGAAAGAACCCGAGGCTTTGTTGCCCCGCTTGTTGACCGGATTGGAGCCAGACGGCAAGCTGACTGTACGCTTCCTGTCCCACCCACCACTTGTATCCCGTCGCCTTCGCTGTCGCGCCCGCCTCGTAGGTCGTGTAATAGTTCGTCGCGAAGGTAGTCAGGAGCGACGCGACCGACGCGAGCGCAAAAATCCCCAGCAGAGGGGCGAAGGGCATCCGCCGCCCCTCCGCCATCTTGAAGCCTTCCAGTAAGTTCGGCATCGGGTGGCACCGGTATCCCCGGTTGAACCAGTACATGCTCTGCATCCCGATCAGCGAACTGTCGCCGATGGCGCGGGTACCAAAGAGTGTCACCAGGATGTCACCGGGCTTGACGAAAACGATCTCGTGCGGCGTACCGAACTCCGCGCGGACGCGGGTGATCGCTATCGACAGGGCGAAGAAGATACCGAAAAATCCGAGCGCGGCGACGGGATGAATGCCGAGAAAGTAGGACCAGGCAAGTAGCGCAACGATCCCAGCGATCAGCCCGATAAACGCCCAGCGATACCGCCGGTTCTCGACACGATCGTGTTCGGTCGAATCGAATGCGGAATCGTTTTTCAACCGGAATGCCCGGTCGAACGCGTCGCTCAGATACCGGCGGTTCGCCCACACGATGGCGAAAGCAACTCCAATCCATGCCCCGGCGGAAATCTCCTTCAGGAAGGGCCAGCCCTGCCCCGCTGAAGGACCGTCCAGACCGGTAGCCCGCCCGAGAACGAAGTAGCCGCGTGCCAGAAGGTACGAGAACCAGCAAGAAAAAGCGAGGTCGAGCGGGATAAAATAGGCAAGTCCGATGGCGAACGGGTACAGGCTGGTCTGCATCCCGTAAGTGCGGATCGCCGCCCACGGTTGCTCGGTGAAGTACTGCCCGACATCGAAAAGCTTTATCCAGGGGTTGTTGGGAACCTGCGGATACAGTTCGTGGACACCGTTGACGAGTCCGGTCAGGAGGGCGACGGCGAAACCTACCCAGAGCAGCCGCGCTTTCCAGAGCGTCCCTTCCGGGTCCGTCATGGCGAGCGGAAGTTGGATGATCGGGAACGCTAACTTTTCATTCTCGGTCCACGCCTTGCGAATGATCACCGTGATGCACACGAACAGCAGGCAGAGTAGGCAGAAGAAACCGCCCCACAGAGTGAGAGGCACCGCCCAATGCACCAGATGACCGTTCGCGACGCCAGGAGGCGTGTTGCCGCGATACCAGTATTTCAGCGCGTCCGGGTCGGAGACAAACAGGAACTTCGGCAACCGCTCGATAAATATCTCCTGCCATTTGTTTTGCGGGGCGAAGTAGTGCGCGTGCGTGATCTGCCCGAAAAGGTTCTGGAGCATGTCGTGCCCGGCGAATGTGTTGGAAATGACCGCCATCAGATAGGCGACCAACATCTCCTCCTGCCGGAGCGTGAAACGGCGCAGCGGCGCGACGAGCGACACCAGAGCGTTCCCGGCGACCAAGACGAGCAGGAGAAAAATCGGCGTGATGAAGAGCGGGAGCGACGATCCGTCCAGCATGTAATAGCGGACTTCTACCTGTGTGACCCAGAAAACATTGAGTACGGTCAGCACCAATCCTAGTAGGACCGAACGGAATGTGATCGAAGATTCCAACGGGGGTGAACCGGGAAGATTCCGGTCTGACGGCTCCGTCAAATGTTTTTGGGGCATAACCGAATCAAACCTCAGTATTTCCTGGCGAACCTTTGTCGAAACCAGACATATATACTGATTTTACGATAGAAATAAAGAATGAGAATAGTTAAAACCCCCAAGTCCCTTTTTGAAACCAAAACTTTCGGGGAAAGATCTCAGGAGTGGCTTGTACCCTTCACCGAGGAAAGCATTCTCGCTGCACGTAACATCGTGGCTGTCGGTTGGGTCGAAGCACGCGAAGGGTTCTCCGTATACCGCCCCCGACCGGATCAGTATTTATTGTTCGCCTGTCTGAACGGGGTAGGCGAGGTGCTGGTCGGTGGCGAGTGGAAGGTATGCAAACCGGGCATGGTTTTCCTCGCGCCCAAAAGTCAGGTGACCGCATACCGTCTGAACGCCAAAACACCGGAAGATTACTGGCACTGTTGCTGGATCGTCGCTACGGATGATTCCATCGTCCAGGTAGAGGAACCGGTGCTGATAACGGCGTCGGCGGCGCAACTCTACCGGGCGATACAGGGACTGTTCGACGAAAACTTCGCGCATGGGAACCCGCACTATGTCGCCCACTGGGTCGACCTGATCGTCCATTACGGCAAATACATCGGCCACCCCGGTCTGCAAACTACGAACCTGCTCCGTCCCCTATGGGAGAAGGTTATCGGCGACTTTTCTTATCCCTGGACGATAAACAAGCTCGTGCAGGAGTCCGTGTATTCAGAGGAGACATTGCGGCGGATCTGCCTGTCGGAGACGGGCTACTCGCCCAAAGAATACGTGACATTTTTGCGGATGCGCCACGCCGCCTCGCTCCTCGTCAGTAACCATTCCCATTCTGTACAGTGGATCTCCCAGCGCGTGGGCTATACAGACCCCTTCGCCTTCAGCACGGCGTTCCGCCGGATCATGGGCGTTTCCCCGTCTACCTACCGGAAAAACATGACTGTGTACCCAAGTAATTAAAGCGTGTCCGGCAAATGCCATCTGAGCCAGAGGATTATGCTCGCCAAAGTGACCGTGGCGAGGAAGCAATCGGCTAACTTCTCGTAGCGGGTAGCCACACGCCGGAACTGTTTCAGGTGCAGGATGCAACGCTCCACCACGTTACGATTGCCGTAATCGGCGACCGAGAACGCCACCGGGCGGCCGCCCCGCGGACCGCGCTCCTTGCGGGCGGCTTGCTCGTTGCTTTTCTCGGGGATCAGGTGCCTGACCCGGCGACGCCGTAGCAGATCGCGACACGGCTTGCTCGTGTACCCACGGTCCAGCCGCACTTTACCGGGACGCTTCCGGGGGCGACCACGACCGGCACGCTTGACACCGGATCGCGTCGAGGACGGTAGCCAGCTGTGGGCTGTCCGCCTGCTGCCCTTCCGTCAACACCAGGGAGAGCGGGGGGCTTTGCCTTCCGCGCTCAGATGGATCTTGGTCGTCACCCCGCCCCGGCTACAGCCGAGGCATTGGCTACTGCGGGCAGGGGCGTCCGCGCCCGCCGAATTCGCCTCGGGTACTTTTTTTACCGCCACGGACGGAAACAGAGTTTCCGCCCCGCTCCCGAACGATGACACCCATCCCCGCCGCGTGGGGTGGGCTTTGACGGTCGTGCTGTCAACCGCGCAGGCTTCACAGTCTGCCTCCCTACCAGGCAAACGCCCGTTATTATACTCCTGCTGCGAGGCATGGAGGAGCTCCCGCCATCTGCCAGACTTCTGCCAGCTGCGGAACCGGTCGTAGCAAGTCTGACACGGGCCGCCGTACCGTTCCGGCAAGTCCCGCCACGGTACGCCGGTGCGAAGCACCCAAAGGATCCCATTGATGACGATGCGATGGTCCTTATAACGGTTCCCCCGCCTGGTCGGGTCATCCACCGGGGGAAGAAGCGGTGACAGGCGTCCCCACTGGGCATCCGATAAATCGCCGCGTGCCATGAAAGCGATACCTCCGCGAACAAATTACCCCAAACACTCACACATTTGCCAGACACGCTTTAATATCTTTCTAAGACTTAGACGAGCCGACGACGCTTCTCCCGCTTGCTTTCGATTACCTTATCAAGCACTCCTACCTCGCTGTGCACGTCACGAAGGAAGTCCGGGTCCAAGCGGGTGTAAAGAAGGGTTGTTTTTGCGTCTTTGTGTCCGGCTATGGTCTGCGCCGCCAGAAGATTATTTTTCGCCAGCTTGTTGATGCTGTAGCGGCGAAGCGAGTGAAGAGTGATACCTTCCGAAAGACCCGCATATTTGGTGATACTGTGAAGCGTATGGATGAATTTGTGCGTGTCGATAGGACCACCGAGTTCCGAGACGAAGAGCAAGCCATCGTCGGGTTTTCCAGACATGATCCGTCGCCGCATACGAAGCCAGATGGAGAGAGCAGAGGCCCAAGCCGGAGAACCTGGGAGTGTCCGCGGTTGCCTTCCCTTCGATTCTCGTATCAAGATACGGCGTTCGTCCTCTTTGTAGTCTTCTATCTTCAGCGCGAGCATCTCCCCGATACGGCATGCACTTCGGACGGGCGGGACTCGGTGCGTTGCGTACGCGATACTCGGCGAGTGGGTCTCGCTGTAGCAGGTCATTAGCAACGCACCACCGGAAGAAGGACTTGGCAGTTCCCGCGCCGTGAGTGACTGTTGTCGGTTGCTTTCCTTCGTTCGTCCGGAATATCAGGTAGCGATTCAGATGACTTTTTCGGAAATCGGTGAGGGCTATCCCTTCACCCTCTGCCCAAGCACGTAGGGAGCGGAGTTGGGTAGAGTAAAAGATATGGGTGTTCTTGGCGCGAGTCGCCTCCATGTCAAGGAGGAACTCTTCGATTGCGGTGTTCCAGTCACAGGTCTGTCCGGATAAAGCTAGAGTCATATGAGTCCGTTACAACTTTCTTCTAAAACAGGTTTAGCATCAGAAGTGACGGGTATCAACTATGTTCAACGGCTATTTAAAAAGCCAGCCACGTCCTCCTTTAGTTTCGTGAGCGAGGGACTATGGATGTACATCATGTGACCGGCTTCGTAGTAGCGCGTCGTGACATTGGGACGCAGATCGCTCGGCAGGCTCATGTGCGATAGCGTGTACTCGGTGGCGAAATACGGCGTCGCGAGGTCGTAGTATCCCGATGCGACGAAAACCTTCAGGTGCGGGTTTTTGACCAGCGCGTCGCGTAACCCCGACGCCGTTTCGACATACTTATTCTGCGACTGCCAGTCCCACGGCGCACCGATCCCGGTGCCGAGAATGTGGTACACGTCGTCGGTTTTATAGCCAAGACCCGTGCGCACGTAATCGTTGAACGCCGACGTGTACGGTGGCATGATCGCCGCCATCGACGGATCGTAGTCCGGCGTTTCGGAACCGTTCATCGTGTCACGCCCGGTCAGGCGGGAGTCGAGCCGCCCGACGGTCTTCTTTTCGCGGCGCAACAGTTCCTTGCAAAACCGGAAGATTTCCGGGCGCAGGTCGCAGTCGTCCAGATAAGTCTCGGAAAGCCCGGTCAAACGGGACAGTTTGGTGAGGACGCTTTTGCGCT
>JACMIS010000064.1 GCA_014381035.1 Armatimonadota bacterium | reverse complement strand
TCAAAACCGGTCCCGCAATGACCGCATCGATGCACGCACTGATCGCCGCGCGCCTCGGTCGCGCGGACGAAGCGGAGAAATACTTCCGCGACTCGTACCGCCCGTTCGTGCGCGGACCGTTCGTGCTGTTTTCCGAGAAACGTACTCTGGACCGTGCCGTTTTTACCACCGGCGCGGGCGGGATTCTGCAAAGCGTGATTTACGGCTTCGGCGGCGTCGACTTCGACGACTGGGACGGGATTGCGAAAGCCCCCGTCGCGCTCCCCCCGTCCTGGAAATCGCTCACGATCCGCGGCGTACAACACAACGGCAAACGGTACACCGTGGCGGTGACGAAAGACGGGCGTACGGTGACGCCGGAGTAACGTCGGTCCTGCCTGTCGAAACGCTTGATCAGACGCCAGGTAGTTTGCCGTGGGCGGATCACGAGAAACGCCCTCCGCCGACGGCTAGACGCGGAAACGGCGGGAGGTGTCTCTCGTGTATATCTCGAATCCGGTTGTTTGGTATACTGGCATTACACAAGAGCAGGGCGGAACAAGCGCACCGCTCTTCAAGCGAATATGTCGACGCCCCCACCCTCCGAAGATTCCGGACACGACCCGGTCATCAAGCAGGTACTGCAGACGTTTATCGCGGAATTTTTCGATCTGTTCTATCCCGAGATAGCGGCTCGGTTAAACTTCGCCACGGTCCAGTGGCTGGATAAGGAGGTGTTCACCGATCCGCCCGGCGGCAACCAGCGTACGGCGGATCTGGTGGCGCAGGTCCACACGACGATCGGCGAGCCGGAGATCATCCTGCTACACATCGAGCCGCGACGGAAACGGGACAAAGACTTCCCCCGCCGCGTCTTCGAGTAATGGTTCCTGCTCCGACAGCGGTACAACGTCGCGGTGCTTCCGGTCGCGGTGTATCTGTCGCCGGGTGCGGGCGGCATCGTCGGGGAGTGTACGAAGAATCACTGTTCGGCGAGATCCAACTGTCGTTCCGCTATCGCGCTGTCGATCTGCCGGGCCTTCTTCCCAGCGGTTATCAGTAGCGGCACAACCGCCTCACGCTCGGGTTCAGCGCGATGACGCGGGAGCAAAAGCGACACAGCCGGACTAAAAGCACAAACAACGTGACGCGCCCCGTTTTCGAGCTGATTGTCTTTAAGTCTGCTCCTTTTGGACTGCTTTACACAGTATCTCACCTCTCACGCCGGCGAGCTGCGTCTTCAGCAAATACGTGTGCATGAGGGATCGCATTTTCCATTGACGCAGATACGCGCCAATGATATATTACTCTCTGTAAGTTACTTATAGTAACATAATAAGATACCGCTACCCCGTATATTTTTGTATTTCACGAACGGAGCCATCATGCACGCCCTTATTGTTGTTGCAAATCCCAATCCCGAATCGCTTTCTCACGCCGTATCGAAACGTATTGCGGATGCTATTGTGATGAGTCGATCCGCACACGAAGTTGACATTGCGGATTTAGCAGCGGAGGGATTCGATCCACGCTACACACTACAAGATGTTGAGGTGTCGCAAGGCAGACGCGAGCCGTCAGCCGATGTCAGAAGGGAGCAAAATCGTATCGAGCAGGCAGATGCTCTGATTCTGGTTTATCCGATTTACTGGTGGTCATTCCCCGCACTGCTGAAGGGATGGATTGATCGAGTTTTTACGAATGGATGGGCTTTTGATGACTTATCGGGCGAAAAGATTATCAAAAAAATGCAACACCTGCCGGTTCACCTTGTATCTATCGCAGGCGCGGATATGAGGACCTACGCCCGGCACGGATATTACGGCGCAATGCGCACCCAGATTAATCACGGCATATTTGATTATTGCGGAGCGCCCGTTAAGACCTCGGAACTTATGTTCCAATCAGACCCGGAAGCCTGCCTCAATCTAGCAGAGGACATTGGAAAAAGAATATTCTGAATGGTAAATCGACCGAGTACAATGATCGCATCAAAGAGTTGGAGGAAACGAACGTGGAAGTGGTCATGACGGAATGGCAACGGGAGAACTACGAGAAGGGTTTGTCGCAAGGCTTGACCCAAGGCTTGAGCCAGGGCGCGATCGAAAACGCACAACAGAACCTGCTCCTTGTGGTTGAAACACGGTTCGGGGCGGCCCCGGTGTCGCTACGCGAACGCATTGATAGCCTGTCGGACCTTGAGGAATTGCAGCGACTGCTTCGCCTCGCAGTCGTCGCGCCTAGCCTCGACGCGATGAACGGGGATTAAGTACCGATTCCCGTAATCCACTTCACCGTCCGTTCTAAACGATTATCCGCGAAGACGCGTCATACGGCGCGAGGCTGTTTCAGTTTCCGAGTGGTTGAATCGGATCTGACGTCGTACAATGCGGTATGTGTATCGAAACAATCTCGGATGTAACGTCGGCTGTTCTGCGTTCCCTCCGCCTGCTCCTACCGGCTGTCGCCGCGCTGATACCGCTGGCGGTGTGCATACGTAGCGCGAATGCCACGGAGTTGGTGGCAGTGCAGCCGCTCACCGACCGTATCCTAATGTTGCATTTCGACGACGGGTACGTCGAGCACCACCGCAAGGGTCAGCCGCGCTCGGCGGAAAAGGTAGTCACGGTTCCGCTCGACGTGGATCGTGCCGCCCTGCCGCGAAGTTATCGCATTTCCAGCACGGACGACGCGGCCTTCAAGCAGCCGCTCGCGCCGGTACGGGTCGGTCGCAAAAGCAAGGGTACGGACTTCGCCTGGTTCGCCGACAAGTTCGAGAACGGGCGTGTCATC
>JACMIS010000489.1 GCA_014381035.1 Armatimonadota bacterium | reverse complement strand
TACCCGGACGGAGCGTCGCCTGCGGGAAAAGCCACAACAGCCCCGCCGCCGTGCCGCCCGCCGCCCCGACACCGGGCACGTCGCGCACATCGCGCCCCGTCGCCGCGGTCATGGCGTCCGCGTACCGCCGCAACGTGATGTCGAGTATCTTGATCTATTTCCACGTAGCACCCTTTTGCGGTCCGAAAATGTACGCCGCGCCGTCCGTTCCGAGCAACGGGTTCGTCACGTCGCAGGCGATCTCGACGGCGACACCAGGAAGACGCACGACGCCGTTCAGGTCGGCGTCCACTACATCCCACAACGCTTGCGCTCCTTCACTTCGCAGGTGCAACGGTGCGCCCCGCCAGTCGCGGAACTCGACGCCGAGTGCTTCCAGCATCCCCGCCCCACCGTCGGTGGTCGCGGAGCCGCCCAGGGCGACGACGAGTTTCGTCACGCCGGGGTGCGTCGCCGCCGCGCGGATCAGTTCGCCGACGCCGTATGTCGTGGCGCGGAGCGGCTCGCGCGGCGCACCGGGGGGCAACCGCAAAAGCCCCGCCGCTTCCGCCATTTCAACTACTACTGTACAACCGCCCCCGAGCACCACATACGACGCGGCGACGGGTCCCCCGAGCGGTCCGGTGACGGAAACGGAATAGGAAGTCCCCCCGGTCGCGGTCATCAATGTGGTCGCGGTCCCCTCCCCACCGTCCGCGACCGGCAATCGGCGCAAATCGGCGTCAGGAACGGCACGGCAGCAACCCTCGGCGATGGCGTCGCTCGCCTGCACGGCGGTCAAGGTTCCTTTGAAAGAATCGGGGGCGATCACGATACGCATACTGCCCTGTAGATTGGACGTGGAAGGGGGGGAAACCTTTCGCGGAGAGGCGGTTCTGTGGGGTATTTCGCAGGTTGAAACCCACGTTTGTGGTAACTTCGTGCCGGGCCTACTATTACTCAGCCAGGGTCCTTGTCTATCTCGTAACCGTCGCGTCTCAATCGAGCACGTAGGCTGATCAAATGCGAACTATTGAGCTTAATATATTTGATCGTGTAACGGGCGGAATCCGTCAGTGGCATTAGTGTACCGTCAGATAAAATCCTGTAATGGGTGTCAAAATCATCTTTGCATAAGTCTACAAAACTGATACCTTTTTTCAATAAATCGTCGGATGGCCAGGTGTTATATTTCCCTTTTACGCCATTACACGATCTACAGGAGTAATATAGGTTATGGAAGTCGTTAATGATTGAGTCGGGTGCCGGACTACGTCCATCATTCGGATGTTGCGGTTGGAAGTGGTCAAGTTCAAAGTGGTTTTCTCCGCCCGCATGGCTCTCATGAAGACAACAATAGCCGCAACATCGCTCGAAATCGACTCGGACAAAAGGACGGAAACGTCCGTACTTTGTGCCTTTGACGATAGGGGCTGGGGAAGTTCTAACGAAGCGCGCCAATGCGATAATATCCTTCTCGCTACCGTTTTTTTGCATCCATTTGGTCAAAGATGCCTTCGTAAAATGGAGCATTGTGCCTGTCTATTTGCTGACTCAGTATTTCCTGCTCGTCAGTTTCTTCCTGAGTCAGCCCGCTTAGGAACTCCTTATCTACCAATATATGGTAGCGTTCTACGGTGGACCTGTAGGCTTTCTCCTGCTGGAGATTTCGTTTTGCTTCTTCGTATTCCGCGCCATATCCTGGAAAATCGAACGGTAGACCAGGACGTTTCTGCCCTGTGAAGGCATCCAGAAGTCTTCGTTCGAGTTCGGCAGGCAGGGCATATGCCTCCAACACGGCGGCGTCGATTTGGAACAGCAGTTCTAAACACCGCCCGGCGAGATAGCCGCCGCGCCGTGGCTCAGCGAGCCATTGTCCCCGGTACGAGGCATACCCCCGCACTAACGCGGTAATAATTTCGGACTGATTTGTTGACAATCTCGGTACTGGGATACGCTTTATCCATTGAGACTGATTCTCGCGTTTTGAAGGATACTCAAAAAGGTGCGCATTTGCTACCGGACCACTAATCAATGCCGACAGTATTTCAACTGTTACATCACCCTTTGGCCAAACCCCATAGAATTGGCAGTAAGCCCACAGCCCCTCCACATCTACTGCACTGGTGATGTGCCAACGCCCCCGGCTAAGTAGTGCTCGGTTAACAATAACCTTCGGAAGACGCCAAGGAAGTTTATGGGATTGGTTATACATTGCCTCTGGCAGAGTGTTGAGAAACTGATGATCGGCAATAAGGAACGGTTCCAAATACCCTCGTACAGTATGAACACCGGGTACGAAATTCGACTTTGGCTGGCTGGAAATATTTTGATTGATGCTGCCTGTCGTATAGCGGACTCCCGTATGTACTCTCGCAATTTCGCCGAGTGCCTGGTTAGATGACAGCGCATCCCAAACAGGTTTTAATGCTGTTTGCCATAATGTAGCGTCGTCATCAGTTCGAGATATAGCATCTATCTTGTCTCGCCAGGAAACGTCACCAGTTTTTTGAAACCGTTTATAGTCGCCGGAGTATACTTGCGCAAACGAGTACGGTAGCGCATCCGTCGCTACATTATGCGCGGCGATAACAACCACTTCTTGTGAAGCCATGTTGAATGCGACATCAGGAAACACAGTAATGGATATGTTTGTGTAACTGTCCGCTAAAGATTTACGCAGAGGGGCAAAGTCACGGCGATCAAGGACGGCGCGTGGCAATACGACACCGAGCATATCAGGTGTTGTAAGCAGAATACGGCGCAAAGCCTCGCCTTCCTTTGTCAAAGCTGTATCCGATCCCAAATCTTGTCTCAATAGTGAATCAAACTTGCCATAGGGCGGATTACAGACGACTATGTTCGCCTCACGTAAGCACTTTGTGAATATAGAGTCCTCAGAATTGCTCGCCTCCTCGAAGGCGCTTGCCTCCAAGATTCTCCAACCATCGGGGTTAGGATAATCGGCTAGTATCAATGCAAAACGAGCGATCTCCACCGAGAATGGGTCCATCTCGATTCCCATCAGTGAATGAACGAAGTAGTCGTGTCGATCTCGCGGTGACCATTCTCCGGGCAGTAGCTCTCGTAGACGCCCTAGAGCTGCAATCAAGAACGGAGCAGCACCAGAAAACGGTTCGAATACGATCCGTTTATTTACGTCTAATGACTCTATCGGCAGTTGCCTTATCAAATATTCGGCGATTGCGGGTGGTGTCGCATGTACGCTCAGCGTTTGTCGAACTTCCCGTGTGACGAAAAGGTTCTCGTACAGGTGGGCGAGTGTCTCGACGGAGAGGTTTTGCAAGTTCAAACCATCATGTAGTGCCTTCCACGCGACATTTTGTACGGGTTCAAATTCCAGTGCCGGTTGTGCTGTCGCCGAACTACGATAGTAATTTTCGACGGCAGAGATAGCCTCCTGTGCGTTCAAATCGCGCCAAGTAGATTGTTCGCCTCGGTCAGCGAGCAACTTCGCGGCGAGTAGGCGAAACAAAAGCCGGAAGAGTGGAACCATGTACTCTTCTGCTTGTGCGTCTTGGTAGAACTCCTTATAACGGTCTTCACACTGTAATGTGATGTTATTCAACCGGGTGTACAATTTGTCACGTAGCTGACCTTCCAAAGCGGGAAGCAGCCCGACATCACAAAAATCCAATTGCGGGGCATCGTTTAGGAATGTGACGCGCTTTGCGCGAAGAACGTTCTGTGGGTTCCAGTCTGCCTTGTTGCGCTGGAATGTCTCTGCAATATCGCTCGCGTCGATACGCTGATGTACCGTTGGTTCACCCGATGCGGGGATTTTCCACATCAGGGCATAACCCGCATCCGGGCGCAGTGCGAACACGGCGGGAGCACCCAGAACGCGGAACGGTTCTACATGTCTGGGGCTATCGTCAGGTGCGGTGAAAACGCCGAAGCAGGCATTCCGCATAGACGGCGGCGACTGTGCGAACGCGGCAAGTTCGACTCGGTGTACGGTAGACTGTGCGGTAGCTGCGACGACAGGTAGGTCGCTATAGTCATATTTTTCACGTAGTAATTCATCTGCGTAACCAATAGAGCGCAGTCCATCCGCTATGGCGTTGTGCATATCACGTGCTAATGTCGTCATTGTCATCGCCTTTCCGCTCGCTCAGGTTAAGGATAATCTGGCGTGTTTCTGTTTCTACTACTTCGATGACGAGGCTGAGTACTAGCTGGCCACCCGCTCGTAGTCCATCAAGTAGTGCTTGCTCGCCCTGCTTCGTTCTGTAAAATGCAAGAAGGGTATGGCGGTCACCGACGAGGATCGCTTGGCGAAGCGGATTGGGGTCGTCCATGACCTCCCGTAGTAGTGTGATCGCCCGGCGTAGTTTCTGCGTTGACCACCGTCGACACTTGAGGCGATAGAGAGAACGCAACTGAATAACGTCTCCGAATGAATATCGGTTTCGGGTACCTGATCCGTGTGCCTGCTGAACACTAGGCGCAAATATGCCTCCCCGTGCCCAATGATCCAGTTGTCGCACTGTGAGTCCTGTCAATGTAGCAGACTCACTGGTTGAAAAATCAAGAGATTGCGTCAGTTTAGAAGTCCGTTCCATTGCAGAAATGTAACACAGTCAAACTACATTGTCAACAAATGGTGTAGTTTGAAGTGCAGAGAAGCGTCAACGTTCGCAATGTGTACGCTCTAGAACCAGACTTATAGTAGGGGGAATAGATCAGATCAACAATTGGCTCACAATAAACGATGCGAATACATCAGTCGTACGGTGCCGGAAAGGAAACTGCCCAGCCCTAATCGTCCCAATCGGGATCGTACCGTCCCGATAATTGGGCGGAGATTCGTCTGCCGCTTGTGGCGACGTTGAGGGGCGGCGGGTGCAATTTGTTGTATGACGGTGTGTCGGCGTCGGGCATTTTGACGTTCGTGAGGAGCCACCGCGCGGCGTCCGCGTGGTTCATTTCCAGTCGGCGCATCGCGTACACTAGACCCTCCTTCGCTTCGTCATCGAGAAATACGGTGGTCTGTTGCACACCAAGAACGGTGGGTTGGAAGCCGCGCCTACCGTGCCCGCCGGATTCCGCAAGTAGCTTTTTCGCCGTTTCGGTACGCAGGTCCGGAAACTTCATTGCCGCCGCCGCTGGGTCGCGGGGGACGGGGATCGCGGTCGGGCGACCGGGGCGCGCTCTCGCACCGGTGCCAAAAACCTCTCCGGTCAGGACTTGCCGGAAGATCGCGCGGATCGCCTGTGCATCCGTACAGCGTCTCGCCTGTACAGTTTCGCCTAAGGATAACCGCGCCCGGCGGTCTAACCAGAATCCGAACGAATGCCAGTAACGGGCCACCTTCGCCCGGTCACGTCTCGCTTGCTTATACTCGCTCAGGAAGCTTTTGCCGCATTTCGAGCAGATGTACCGCGACCGTCCGTCCGGCAGGCGGTGTTCCCACACGGTGTTTTTGCAGGAAGGACATTTCGGGCGCAGGTCGGGTGGCAAGCCGTAGGAGGATTTTCCGCATTCGTCGCAGACGTATATCTGCTTACCGTCCCTCACCCGTTGTTCACGTAGGTTTTTACTTTTGCAATGGGTGCATGCCGGTTCCTGTTCCCCTTGCTTCGTCTGTCGAATCCAATTTGGCATCGCCTGTCCTTCCCTGTTCATGGGAAACATGATTCCCCGTCCGGATAACACACTCACACGATACCAAACGCAGCGCGGTGGGAGATACATTTTGTTTAGCAGTTGTATGGGTGTTTCCGCCTTCGTAACAGGCGCGGTACCATACAAACCATGCTACAGGTACGGTGGGAACTTTGACCCGCATCAAAATTCGCGGAATCACCAATTCAGAGTGTGCCCGTCAGTTAAAACCGCGGTCTGGGTGGCTTCGCCAAACGTCCTTCGGACGAAACGACCCGGTCAAATCGGTGACCCGTGACCCGGTTCCCGTGCGAAGCACGTCTGGCGAAGCCAACTAGCCCGCGGTTTCGACTGACGGGGTAATTGTTTCCGTGACGCAGGAGAACGACCCCCTATTCCGTAAATATAACCCCATGGCGGACACCTTTCACAATTTTATCGGCGGTGCGTTCCACGCGCCCGAAGGCGGCGATATCTTTACTCGCACTAACCCGGCGGACGAGCGCGACGTTATCGGCGCGTTCCCGGACAGCGATGCGGGGGAGGTGGAGCGTGCGGTCGCGGCGGCGAAGGGGGCTTTGCCGGCGTGGCGCAAATTGTCCCCCGATGCACGGTCGCAGTTTTTATTTCGCGCCGCCGACATACTGGAGCGGCGCAAAGCCGAGGTTGCGGCGGCACTGACCCGCGAAGAAGGCAAGTCCATCGCCGAGTCCACGGGCGAGACCGGACGCGGCGTTGTGCTATTGCGGTACTACGCGGGTGAGGGGTTGCGCCTCGGCGGGGACGTGATCCCGTCCGTGAACCCGAACGTGTTGTTCTTTACCGAGCGT
>JACMIS010000488.1 GCA_014381035.1 Armatimonadota bacterium | reverse complement strand
CGGCTGTTCTGCTCGGTCAGGTACAAACGCGGCACGGGCACGAGCGATTCGGTGTGGGTATCCTCCCACTGCACGGCGTTCCCCGAAATCGGCAACACTTCCGCGAGCGGAAGCAGGTATCGCTCGACGAAAAGCGACTTCCCGGCTTCGGGGACCGTGATCTCGCCACGCGCCATCAATCCGGCGAACACGTCCGGGGTTCCCACAGGCAGCGGGACCATTTTCCCCTTCGCGGTCAGCAGATACGCGGGCGATTTGAACGCCCACTTATCTTTCTCGGCGGACAACGCCACCGTGCTCTCGTCGGAATCGCCGGACGGTAGCAAGATGGGCGCGACCCGGATACCGTTCTCGATGGCGTCTACCTGCACCGCCGGGCGGAGCGCGTTTTCGCCGCAAACGTCCACGCGCTGGCGAAGCGGGGTCGTTTCCGTACCGTGATACACACTGCCACTGCTGACGAGAAGCGACAGGACCTGCTCGTACAGTCCCGCCGGAATCGAGCCGTAATAATAGCCGTACCCGCCGAGAGACGCGACCGCGCTGAGCAGTCCCGCCGCCTGCCGCTCGCTGAACGTCGCATACGGGAACCGGGACGCGTCCACGGTGCGCACCCCGGTCGCGTCCCGCTGTAGTTTTTCGGTGCGGATGTGTTTGGCTATCGCGTCCGGCGTTGCCCCCGCCTCTTCGTCCCAGAACTCGCCCGGGAACGATTTGGTGGGAAGCGAATAAGGATATACGCCCCAGCGATCGGTGGCACGCTCTTGAATCGAAAAGAAAAGCAGGTGGCGTTGTGAGGGCGGGCGTTTCGTCGGCGCGGCGTCCTTGCCCGTGGTCAGTTCGCCGAAGACCGATTCCAGTTCGTTCTCCCATGCATTCGTCGGCTTGGTCTCGCCGTTCGCCAATCCCTCTTTCGCCCGCAGATGGTCGGTGAGCGTCTGTACCGAGGCAAGAATGTGCGCACAGATGTAGCCGTTCTTGAACGCTTCACACTCGCACTTGAACTGGACGCGTCCGGTGCCGACGACCTGCAACGCGACCGAGAACGTCGACGAGGTCGCCCGCACAAGAAAATGCGCGGTGGTCGCGGACAGGGCGAGCAATTTGACGCGGTCTCCCTTACGCAGGGATTCCGCGGCACGGACAACGCTCATATCGGCGTCACGGTCCAGACGCAAACGCCCCAAAAGTTCGGTGGAAAGACGGGTCGGTTCACTCATCGGCAAGGTTAGATTATACCCCCTTTACCAATGAAAAGCCGCCCCGCGAAAGGATCTCGATTCGGTCAATCGCGCGAACCGGTGAGATGGGAAGCCTTTCTAGGTGTGTTCAAAGGACATGTTGCTGTAGAGCGAATGCTTCGGCAAGTAGCTCGTAGGAGTGAAGGCGTTCGGTTTGACCGTGCGTGAACGTTGTCACCATCACTTCGTCGGCTCCGGTGCGTTCCACGAGGCTCCGGATGCGCTTTTCCACGGTTTCCGGGGAGCCGATGATCTGTTGCGGACGGATCGTCTCGGCGACCGCTAATTCCTGCGCGGTAAATGGGTATGCCCGTGCTTCGTCCGGTGTGAGCAGGATGGATTTCTGCCCGGTACGCAGGCGCGTGAACGCCACCAGTAGACTCGATGCCAGCCGCTCCGCCTCGGCGTCGGTGTCGGCGCAGATTACCGAGAGCGTGAGGATGGCGTGCGGGCGTTCGAGCGTGCCCGGCTTGAACTGGTCCCGATAGGCGCGGAGCGGGTACTGCGGCGGGAAGTCGCTGAAATGGGCGGCGAACGCGTACCCGACGCCGATGGCGGCGGCAAGTTGCGCACTGTAATCGCTCGACCCGAGTAACCAGATGCCGGGCAGGGGCGCGTCGGGCGGCATCGCGGCGACGGTCGCCGATGAGTTGCGCACGCCCATCCCGTCCTTGCCGAACGCTTCGAGTTCGCTCAACTGTTGCATAAAATCATCTGCCATCACTGCCTGACGCGAACCACGCAGGGCAACCGCAGTGGCGGTATCCGTGCCCGGTGCGCGTCCGATCCCCAGATCAATGCGCCCCGGATGGAGCGCGGCGAGCATCTTATACGTTTCCGCGACTTTGAGCGGCGTGTGGTTGGGCAACATCACGCCCCCGGAACCGACCCGGAGCCGCCCGGTCTGTTCCGCCGCGAGCGCGATCATGATTTCCGGCGTGGTCGAAACAACGGTGGGCATGTTATGGTGCTCGGCGAACCAGTAGCGCGTGTAACCCAGCCGGTCCGCGAGCCGCGCCAATTCCAGACTATTGCGCAACGCTTCGGTGCTACTCGCCCCTTCGGGAAGCGGGACCAGATCGAGAATGGAAAGCGGAATATTCATCACAGGGGTGATACACCGGCATACAGGGCGAGGTTCCCGGAGCGGGGTCCTGGGTGAGTAGGTTGCTGCGTGGTTGGGTGATTTTCGTCCCGAGACGCGATAGGTCCTGTGCCTCGGTCCCCAATTATCTAGCAACCTGGCAACCATCTCCCACACAGACGGTGTATATTATGCGTGAAACGAAAACAGTGCCTCTGGGAGAGTCCCGAACAACCGATGCATTGTTGCCGTTGAAAGGAAATCGGATTGATGAAACCACTAATTCTGGTAGCCGCCTTCGCGATGATTTCGACCGCGGTCCCTGTTTCCGCACAAACCGTGAAACTCAAAACCACGCCGTTCCCGGACGGTACAGGCAGTATCGGTCTCGCCCCCGGATGGCACATAGACAACGCCTACCGGGGAGCTGTCGGTTGTGTCGGTCCTAACGGGGCGGTGGTGATCCTCAAACTGCCCTACGTCATCCTGCGCCCGGAAAGCGGCGTCGCGCAGTTGCCGGGCGCGGCGCAACAGCCCATCGCACGTGCCGGAGATATTGTCGGCGCATTGCGTGCGTTGCTGGCGAAGAACGGCGGCGTTCTCGGCAAGGTGCGCGGGAAACGTCTCGCCAGCCTGGATTCCGGTGCCCCCGCGTACCTTCTGCACTATGAGTTCAAGCAAAACGGGAAGGCATGGACAGCTATCGGGTACTTTGCGACTCTGGATTACGGTCCCGATCAACCGATGTGGCAACTATATTCGTCGGCAGTCGCCGCGCCGACCGCCCAGTTCGCCAAAACCGCCCCGGCGATGCTGGCAATGTGGAAATCATGGCGACCGAATGGCAACAAACCCGGCGAAGGAAGCAGCAGTGCGGTGTTCGATGAGATTCTCAAGGACCGGAAGGCAAGCTACGAGGAGATTCAAAAGAAGTTCCGCGAGCAGTTGTAATCCAGGATTGCGACAAGATCAGACCGGACGATTCCGGATGGTTCGTGGGAATGAATTCCCGCGAACAACACATCGCTTCAAATAACGGGGCGATCTTACTCCCGACCACCCAACTCCTCTTGACACCATACGACATTTGTCGTATAACATCAACCATAGCATACGACAAATGTCGTACAGGAGGTGTTATGGGACGAAAAACCGGTCTCGGGGTTGCCGAATCCGAAGTGTTGCAGTATATCGCCGACCATTACCCGATCAGTGTTCGCGCCGTTGCCGAGCAGTTCGCCGTTACGCGGGGGCTGGCGAAGACGACGATCCTGAATGTCATGGACCGGTTGCGCGAGAAAGGGTTTCTGACACGTGAGACGATTGATGGCATCTTCGTCTACTCGCCGACGCGGGCGCAATCCGCCGTGCTTCGGGCGCAGGTAGAAACCTTCATCGAGTCCATGCTCGGCGGATCACTCGAACCGTTCGCCGCCTACCTCGCCGAAAAGGAAGACATCAGCGACGCCGAACTGGCGCGACTCAAGCAGATCATACAGAAACTGGAGGAAAAGCAGCGATGAACGAAACCCTTGCGGTATTGCAACGCACCAGTAT
>JACMIS010000487.1 GCA_014381035.1 Armatimonadota bacterium | reverse complement strand
TTCGGTCCTTTCCCACGAATCCTTCGTTCCCGGTTTCACACGGAGTGTGAAACCGGGAACGAAGGATTCGTGGGAAAACAGCAAGGGCTAACCCGAAACGCGCGAAGCCTGACGTAGAAACAGCACCGCAGGTGAGACCGATCCAACGATGCGTTGGCGCCGTCCGCGAAGGACAAACGGAAACGGAAAGAACTACTGCGGCGTGGCGGAGAGCGGCGAACTAATCGAGATCGTCTGCGTCGTCGTAGAGTTCCTCATCGGAGAGCGGGGAATCGGGGGGCGGGGTCGTTATCGCCGTCATCACCTGTGAGGCGAGCGTTGGCATCTCGTTCAGGAACGGTGACGGACCGAGAGCCTTGCCGTTGTGATACTGGGGCCAGGACAGCGCGAACCGCTCTTTCGCCCGCGTGATCGCTACATACGCCAGGCGGCGTTCTTCCTCCAGCGAATCGGCTAACAGTTCGCCGTCCACGTAGCGCAGGCAGCGGTGGTGCGGGAGTAGGTTCATCGCGAACCCGATCACAAACACGGCGTTCCACTCCAAGCCTTTGGACCGGTGAATCGTCATGATATTCACCGCGTCCAGCGAGCGCGACGACTCGTTGGCTTTGCGGATCTGTCCGGCGACGAACGTCAGCATGGCATCGGGAGAATGAAACCGCGCCGACGACGCTACCAATTCGTCCAGGTTTTCCAGGCGCGACGACCCTTCGCCGTCGTCCTCCTTTTCGCCCTCCTCCGCCATGATGTAATCGTCGTATCCCGAGTTTCGGGCCGCCGTCAGTCGTACCGCCGCCGAATCGCCCGCCGCGTGAATCTCCTTGATCTGCTCGCGGAAGTCGCGCACCGCCACGTCCTGCGTCGTTTTGTACGAACCGCGCCGGAGTGCCTCGTAGAACGAACATTTGTGCTTTTCGGCGGCTTCCTCGACCTGCCGGATGAAACCTGCACCCAGAAACCGGGTCGGTGCGCCGAGCCGCTTCGACGCAATATTGAGCACCCGCTTCGCCGCCGCGTCGCCCGCCGCCGAATGCGGGTCTACCGACAGTTGCAAGTAGGCGAGAAGGTCCTTGACCTCCTTGCGATTGTAGAAGCCGGTCCCGCCGGTGATCACGTAGGGAATCCCCATCGCGATCAGCGCGTCCTCAATGGCGCGGGAATAAGCGTTCGTGCGGTACAGGACGGCGATGTCCTTGAACTGCAAATGCTCCGCGTTCAGCCGCTCGCGCAGCTGCTCGACCACCCACGCCGCCTCCGACTCGCCGTCCACATGCTGGGTCAGGAGCGGCGTCTCGCCGTCCACGCGCGTCGCTTCCATGGCCAGGCGGTAGCGGTCGTCCAGGTCGGCATGCGCGATCAGTTCGTTGGCGACCGTCACCACAGTTCCCTGCGAGCGGTAGTTCGAAGACAGCCGGATGATCTCGCCCAGGGGGAACGCCCTCTGGAACCCCATCACCGTCAGGCGCGGGTCGCAGCCCCGGAAACCGTACACCGACTGCCCGACATCGCCGACCAGAAACAGGTTGCCGTGCTGTTTCGCCAGCAACACCGCGAAATCCCACTGGATCTGCGACGTGTCCTGGGTCTCGTCCACCAACAGATAATCCCACTGCGCCTGATACCGCTCCCGCGCGGCTTTGTCGTCGCGCAATAGCACGAACGCTTCCACCAAAAGATCGTCGAAGTCGAGGCGGCGTGCCGGGACTTTCGACGTGACGTCGTTCTCTTTCTGCTTCGCGGACTCGTAGCAACGCCAGATCTTCGCCGCGTTCTGTACGGCGGGCGGCTCCCAATCGGGGTTCAGTCGCGCGATAGCCGATTCACCGTTCTCCGCCGTGTAGCCGCTGTTCTTCGCAGACGAGATCGCAAGCAGTGCTGATTTCGGGTCGAACCGGATATTCTGCCCAAAGGGCGGCTGGGGAAGTCGCGCGTAATCGTCCGGCTTGCCCATAATTGCCCGCAGGACGCGCTTCTGCCAGTATTCGTCGGCGAGATCGAACTTGCCCTCCTTGCCGAACCGCTCCGCCCACTCGCGCTTGAGGATGCGCAAACAGTGTGCATGGAACGTCCCGATCCAGATACCGGAAAGCGCGTCCTCGCCGCACATCGAAACGAGCCGGTCGCCCATCTCCTGCGCGGCGCGTTTGGTAAAAGTAGTGACGAGGATCTTTGCCGGGGGAACACCGTCCGCGATTAACCGTGCGATCCGCCGCGTCAATACCGTGGTTTTGCCCGAACCCGCCCCGGCAAGCACGAGAGCCGCGCCGTCGGTATGCGCGAACGCCTGTAACTGTTGGGCATTCAATCCGTCGGTCAACGGGGGAGCGTCGGGTATAGGATATTTGGTGTTGGGCACGGACATGGGGCGGGCTTATGATACGTCGTGCTGCCTCGTTCGGCAAGCGGTTGTTTGCCAGCTATGAGCATGCCTAATGAATCGCGTTTTCTCTGCGGGGCTCACACGTAGCGGTGGCTGTCGGGGAAACAGGAGGCGATATTCCAATTTTGACTACATAGTCATGATAGGATAGTACAGTCCATCGCGAATACGATTCGTCGGGAAAATTCTTTCCGACCACCGGGTCTGATATTCGAGCCTTTTTTGCAGGCACGGGGCGGAGCCGGTAAAAACGATACTGCTGGTTCGTGTGATTCTTCAGAGCGTGACGGCACCAATGAAGGGGAGCGGTCATGAGCATTTTCAAACAGGTGCGGGGCTTTTTCCGCAACGTTTTCTCCCACGAGCAGAGAGTCGCTTTTTTATCGCGGCTTCTTTCCTCTGCAATTCGGCTTTTGCACCGCACGTGGCGCGTGACGCTGGAGAACGACGCGATGGTCGAAGCGTTGATCAAGGAGCACGGTGCGGTAATCCTGGTTACGTGGCACGGGCGACTTCTCGTGCCGTTCGCCTGCACCCAGAACCGGGGCTACTATGCCTTAGTGTCCCGCTCGGGCGATGGCGCACTACTAACCGCGATTTTCGAGCGGTTGGGGTGGCGACTCATCCGGGGGTCGTCCAACAAGTTCGCCGTGGAAGCCTTGCGGCAGGGGCGCGAAATACTGTCGCAACCGGGCACGGTGCTCGCGTTCACACCGGACGGTCCGCGCGGTCCCGCCCGCGTCGCGAAGCCGGGCATGATCTATTTCGCACAGAAGACCGGCAAGCCGATCATTCCGGTCGGGGTGTCTGCCCGCCCGCGCCGCTTCCTGAACTCGTGGGATCGCTTTCTGATACCACTCCCGTTCGCAAGGTGCCTGTGGATTTATGGAGAACCGATCTACGCCGCGCCGAAAGACGATCTCGCGGAACTGACGGAGCGTGTCCAGACCGCAATCAACACTCTGGAAGCGGAAGCGGAGCGGCGCCTCGGCAATCGCTCCGAGGTAGTTGTAGAGCACGACCCCGCACAATCGCTGCGGGAACCCGCCGTCTAACACGGTTACACGTGGGCAAAGTTACTGTGTCGCGAATCGGAGGTATAGCGGTTCGTTTGATATTGTGGTTCGCGGGAAACAATGGGCACTGGCAGGACGACGCCGCGGCACTCCAGAGCCGCATGGGCGGTCGCATCAGCGGCGACTTCCATCATCCAGATCGCGGCACGCGCCATCTTCAGTGCGGCTGGTGTCAGCAAAGCGGGTTCCTTACCCAGCAATGTTATGGCTTTGTATACCGCCGTCTGCGCTTCGTTTTGTCCGGCGACTACGGAATTGCTCCAGGTGAAGACATCGGGCGCGGGAGCCTCCAGAACTTTAGCACTGTGGCGGATTACGCGCTCGCACGAATCGGCGACACGGCGGATGAGCGGAATCGCAACGGCGTTCGCGCTGTCCGCGCAAAGGAGACGCAGTAGTAGGGCAGCGTGCTCGGTGGTGTGCAAGGCGGCGATGATTTCCGCCGTTTGCGTGACATAGCGTTCCGCGTGCTTTACATCGGTCCGGTGCAGAAGTGCTCGGGCTTTGCGGTCCATTTCTTCGCACAAAATAGCACTGTCGCCGGAAACGCCCAGAACCTGCAAGTCGGAGGCGGGGAAATACAGTTCCGTCTTCGCCAGCGTTTCGGTGACGCGGTATACCAGCAACGCGAGGGAAACCTCCATCGCACGAACAGCCGGGTTTACCGGAACCGGCGCGGGCGGTGGTGCCACGCGCCAGTCGGCGGGCGTTTTTTGCGCGGAGGCAGGAGCAGATAAAGCGACCGCGGTTACCACCGCTGTGTCAATCTCTTTACGTTTACTCCAACCGGACCAGAACGAAAACTTCATTGCTACTGCCTGTGTACCCTTTCTCATAAGGGTTTCAAGCATAAACCGTGCCGGGTTTCGAAAATACGCCCCGGTAATTCAGACGGTTTTTTCGCGTGGGTAGTAGACTACGCGATTTTGGTAGGATCGCTCGCCGTAAATTTTTCCTCGAAGCGTTCAAGGATCTGCTCGGCAATATCGAAAAGCGGTCGCGCAACAATGCCGTAACGCATTCGGGCGAAGCGCATCACATCCCGGGCGACACGCACCAGTGTTTCGCCCCACTTTTCGCGGGGAGTACGCTTCGCCAGAACCATCAATCCAATGACTATCGCGCCAATGATCAAACCAAACGTCATTGCGCGTTTTCGCTTCTCGTCCATAATTGCCGATAGAATACCACCAAAAAAGCCGGG
>JACMIS010000486.1 GCA_014381035.1 Armatimonadota bacterium | reverse complement strand
TTATCGGTGGCGGTACTCCGCTCTGGTGGGAGCGCACCCTGTATCGCGGCGACGCTTACGAGTTCCGGAACCGTCTTGGTCCGATTACGATCCCGTCCCAGATCCGCCCGGCGGTGGGGACACTGCGCGAACGATAGCAACAAGGGGCGACCTGCGATGCTTCCGCCCCGAAAGGAAAACGATTTGAAATACACCTACGAAGAAATAGCCGGAATGATCGATCATTCCCTGCTCGCCCCGACGATGACCGATCAGGAGTTGCTGGACGGCATAAACATAGCCATCGAGTACCGGGTCGCGTCGGTCTGTATCAAGCCGTATGCCGTGCCGCTGTGTGCCGAAATGCTCTGGGGGACTGGCATCAAAACCTGTGTAGTGATCGGGTTCCCGCATGGCTCGAACGTTCCCGAGGTCAAGCGGTATGAAACACAGGTCGCGTGTGAGCAAGGCGCGACCGAGGTAGACATGGTCGTCAACATTGGCAAGGTGCTGAGCGGCGACTTCGCGTATGTCGAGGCGGACATCAAATCAGTCACCGACGAAGCGCATAAACATGGCGCGAAGGTCAAGGTGATCTTCGAGACCGACTACGTCACGGCGGATGCCGATAAAGTCAAACTCTGTGAAATCTGTGAGCGCGTCGGCGCGGACTGGGTGAAAACCAGCACCGGTTTCGGGTTCGTGAAAGGCGCGGACGGCAAGTATTCGTATCAGGGCGCGACCGAGGCGAACCTGCGCTTGATGCGAGGAAACACGTCGGGAAAAGTCGGTGTCAAGGCGTCCGGTGGGGTGCGCGATCTGGACGCGATGATCCTCTGTCGGGATCTGGGATGCTCCCGGATCGGCGCGACCGCGACGAAGGCGGTGCTCGACGAATACAAAAAGCGTGTCGCATCGGGCGACGGCGCGGCATCGTCCGGGGAAATCGGAAAGGGCGGGTATTAGACGGACCGTGACCGGTTCCGCTACGCGCCTTCGGCGGACGCACCAAGTGCGGGGACAACCGAGGGCGCAGCACACTTCCTAACCCGCAGGGTTCCCGCCGAAGGCGCGTAGCGGAACCGGTCACGGTCCGTCCTACCACGAAAGGCACCCAATGAACAGCACAAAAAACAACGAAGTCGCCTCCCCCACTGGGATACTGTATTCCCGGATCGGCTACGACCTCGGCGACCCGATCCGCGTGATTGTGCGCGGCAACAAGTCAACATTCACCGCAAAAACAGTGACCGCCGAGGTTCTCGATAGTAGCGTCGAAAAGCCGAAGACGCCGGTCACCTACTGGGGAGAGTGCTGGGGCAGCCACTGGTGGGTAGCGGATGTATCGGTGTTGTTCGCCACACAGGTACGGCGAGAGTGGACCGGCTACTACCGCGTGGACATATTTCCCGGCGACAGAAGCAGGGGAACGTTCGCCGAGCATAACTACGAACGCCAGGAGACGACGCAGTTCAGAGTCAAAGAGAACCATCTCTGGGAGACGACGTGGCGACACGTCGGTCTGAACCAAGCGGAGCGGCGGCAGATATTCGCGCGGGGCGGTGTCGGGTGGTTCGACGCGGGTATGGAGTGGATGGAAGCAAGCAGTCACGCAGCGTACCTCGTCGGTTTTTTAGACGTTTTGCAGTACGCCGCTTCCGCGATCACGGCGGAGGAACGTGTCCGCGTCGAGAAACAGATCCTGAACGGGTGCGATTACTTAGCCGTCTTGCAGGAGATGGCGGAAAAATTGCCGGGACAATCGGGGGGCATCGTGCATCAGTCCTGGAAATACGACGATGTGGTGCTGGGCAGCGATACGTCGAAAGCCGCTGTCTGTTGGGCGCGGGCGGCGCGGTTGCTGTCCGCCACGCACGGGGGAAAGAAAACCGAGTATCAGGCACGCGCCGTGCGGGCAATGACGTTCCTGCGCGAACGGGCGAAGCCCTGCGGCGGACACGGTTTTCACCGACAGTTTCACGGCGCGGCGGACGAATTCTTGGTTCCCGACGAATGGATGACCCGCGATCTGTTGCAACATTTATGGGCGGCGACCGAACTCGTGCAAGCGGGCGAAACAGGCTTCCTCGCTGAGGCTGTCGCGCTCGCGGAGCAGGTGATGGCGCGGCAAGTACCGCCTGCCGACGCCGCGAAATACGACGGACTGTACGGACATTTCCGGACGTTCACGACCGGTGATCTGATCGAGAAAGCGTGGTGTCACAATTTAGAAGGGAAGATCGCCGGTGCGGATACCGGCGGGCATTTCCCGCACTGGGTTCTGCCGCTTCTGTATCTCAGCGAACGGCATCCCGATCACCCGAACGCCCCGCGCTGGCGTGTGTGCGTCCGCGATTTCGCCTACGGTTATTTCCTGTCCGCGTGCTCCCGCAACCCGTTCTACCTTCTGCCGCAGGGCTGGTATGAGGGCGAGGGGTTGATTTCATTCGCGGGACTGTGGCACGGCATGAACGCCGCCTACGGACTCGCCGCCGCCCTCGCCTGGGAGTTCGAGCGGGCGTTCGGCGATGCGCGATTTCGCAACATCTACACCGGTAACGTGCAGTGGATCGCCGGGTTGAACGCGGGGCTCACCCGCGAATCGCTCAAAGGTTCGGTGCTGTTCGACAAGGAGGTCGCCCCCGGTGTAGCATTGCCCGTGTCACTGATCCATGGTTTTGGGATGCAGTCGGCGGGGTGCTGGCTCAACATCAAGGGTGCCATCGGGAACGGCTTCGCGACCGGGGCGCAGTTCAAATTCGATGTTCCACCGACACAGGCGAACGATGCCCCGTCCTCATTCACGGACGAAGACTGGATCTCGCACGCCGGGGCGTGGCTGTCGGCGTTGTCACGCAGGCAAAGTTCGCCAGTTTAACGCGGGGGTTTCACCCCCTTTAACAAACGCTTTATTCGGGGCGATACAGCAAGCGAAAGGATCACCACCGAAATGGAGACCACGCTTAACGCCCTTATCACACCGAACACCCTACGCGCTTTTATTTTGCATTTGCGCTCCGCCACCGCGCCGTTTCACATCGCGGCGGGTGCGTCCATGGCACAGTTCGACGACCGGGGTTGGCATGAAGAGATTTTCGGCGCGGACCCACTGCGCTACGCCTTGCTCGCAGTGCTTCCCGACATCGCCGACCACGCACGTGCGCGGATCATTTTTGTGACGCTCGCGCATGACGCCACGGTTTCCGGTGCTGGGATGGAAGCGTCGGCGGAGATTGAAGGTGCGATCGCTGCCGCGCTTTGTTTGCTTCCCGCCGATCTCGCGCTTCAGGTATTTCTCGCGTTGCGCCGGGAGCGTGTCAACCGGAAACGCGTTTCGCGTCTGGCGTGCCGCTTTTTATTGAACCATCCGGGGGCACCGTCGCTCTGGGCGTGTCGTCGCCCGGCGGTCACTGATATTCTGGAGCACGCATTGGGGCGCGACGTTCTGCGGGCATGTATCCGGATTGCCGGTGCCGACGACTTCGAGACGAGTCATTGGGAATATCTACGCGGCAGATTGCTTCGCTACGCGCGAAACCCGATAGCGGCGAAGCCACTGGTCGCGGGATTGGCGCAGGGTGCGGCAGGCGATGCGACCACGTACCGCGCCGTGAGCGAACTGCTACAGGTGAGGTTCGCGCCGAAAGCCGAGCGTCCGGCGACCGTGACGGCGACGGACCGGGGAGAAGTGACCAGTGCGTTGACCGCGCTCTACCGACAAACCCCGATGCCAGACCTGTCGAAACGGTTCGCCGAAGGATTGTCCGTGTTGGCGCAAGCCTCGCCGCGTTTCGCCCCCGGTTTCAAAGTCGCCCTCGTATTCGACACCTCGGCGTCTTTGCAAGGATATGGGGAGCGCGAGTACTGCCTCGCGGCATCCGCGGTCACGCTCTGGCGGCTTCTGTGCCGCGTTTCGGCGGAACCGGTGTCGGTGTTCGGCACCAGTGACGAATCAGAGATCATCGGATCGTTGCCGACGCTCGGCGGTGCGACCGACCTCGCGAGCGCATTGCTGGATGCACTGGCGACAAAGCCAAGCCTGGTCATCGTGCTGTCGGACGGTTACGAGAACCGGTATGCCGGGGATCTGGCGCGGGTGACGGCGAGTTTGCCTGGAATCGGGATCGATACTCCGGTACTGCTCTGTCTGCCGCTGTTTACCGGGGCGGATGATCTGGCGATGCGTCGCCCCGTGCCGAAATTGCCCGAACTGCGGTTCTGGCACGAGAACGAACTCCCGAACCTGTTACGCCTCGCCTGGCTTTACACGCCGCAGGGTGCGGAAGAGATGACGGGGTGGATACAGACCACGCTACTAACGCGGCTCAAGGAGATGACCGAATGGATACAACGCTGAATAAGGAAAACACGCTCGGCACGGCATGGGGGCGGTTCGTTGCCGCGCTTCACGGTGCGATGGATGCGCGCACCGTCGCCGCATGGGGCATCGGTCAGGCGCAAACGTCCGGCACGATGACCGTGGTCCCGATTTTCGGGGCGCAGCACACGGGATTTGCCGCGCCGGGTGCCGGAGTCCGTTTGAAGCAGGTGCACACCTATGGCGATGTAGAACTCGAATGTCCCGGAGATGCCGAGGGTCTTGCTATCGTCCCGCTACACATGGGGTTCGTCCAGCACGGGGCACAGAATCACGCGCTGTGCGGCTCCGCACTGATCGAGCCGGGGAAATCCGTTCGGTTTAAGGATGCGCGGTGCGTGCAGGCGGCGCAGGGCGGTCTGCTTGAAGGGCGGGACCAGTGGTTTTTTGTACTGCCACTGGGGCTGCGCGTTGCCGCGCTCGACCAGATCGGACACAACGGTTACAACCAACTCTGGGGTGCTATCGAGGAACTGAACGCGTCGTTCGGACTGCCGAAGCGCGGTCATTTGGAGCAGATCCTGACCAAACAGCGGGCGGTGCTGACCCAGTTTCGCTCGCGCTTCGAGTGCATGGACGGGCAGACCGGTGCGCTGTTCTTTGTCGGTGACCGACTCGCCGGCGTGGAGATCGCGCCGAGCTCCGTCTATTTCCGCGACATCTGGATGCCGCTCGCGGCGTTCGCCTACGGGGTCGCGGCGCACGGCATCGAACGGAGCGGGGCAAAGGGACTCTACGGCACCGGCGAGCCATTTACCGCAATCGCCAGCCTCGCCGACCTGCGCGACGCCTTGCGCGACGCTCGTGCGGAGCGCGAGGACACGCTGGCAACTATCATCAGTGCCTCGTCCGCCGGTCTCGCGGGCGCGAAACGCACCGCCGTTGCGCGGCACGGCAAAACGGCGACCACGCTGGAAACGGTGAAAGCGTCCGGGTTCGCCGGGCAGGTCGTCAAGCGCGATGGCGAGCCGGTGTACGTGTCGCTGTTCCGGACACGGTGAGGGGAGTGCGGGGATCAACGCCCGCACTATTGACGCGGAAAAATGTTTCGGGGCACGCTTCTTTAGCAACGCGGTACCCAGAAACGACAAAGAACTGTCGCCGGAACTGTGTTCGGCAAAGCACGGGACCCTCCCTTTTGCAAAGGGGAGTAGCCAAACGGCAACCGTTTTTTGAAGCGGTCTCAATCTTGCTTTGCGCGAACCGCCTGTCCGGCGACATTTCATTTTTGTGACGAAAAAACCGCCCGGTCGCGTGGACCGGGCGGTTTTTTGACCGGGTGGCTACGGAAATGCTACAAACCCTGCCACTCGAATTGCTCCCAATTCTGCGCGGTGTCCGCCCACTGCGCGACGATCCTGCCGCTGTCGTCCCGGTTGCACGAGACGTATTTGCCCGTCACCGCGCTCTTCAGTGCAAACTTGTTCCCGCCCAGGCTCTCCCAGGCGAACCTTTCCCATCCCTGGATCTGTGTCGCCCAGTCCGAGCGCAGGAATTTGGTCGCGCTGTTGTTGTCCACGGTGAGATAGCGTTGCGTTTGCAGACTGAATAACGCGACCTGACCACCACCCGCGTCGTCCAACCGGAACCGTTCCCAGGTCCCGGGACCGGTGGCGAAACCAGCACGCACTTCGCTGGTTCCGAGACTGTAATCCGTGGACCACAGGAAGTTGTTGTTGAGCGACTTGATCGAGATCGTCAAACCGATAGGAATCGTCCCGGTCGGCGGGTTCACCACTCCGCCCGCGCCGCCGTCGCTACTTTTCCCGCTCCCGCCGTCCGCGCCGATGCCGATCAGCGTGTCCTCGACCCAGTCCGACAGGCTGAAGAAGCGCGCGTTTCCGGTCGCCATCCCCTGCATGTCGTAGTCGCGCGGGTGCCCGCTATGATTCTGCCACGGGTACAACTGGAAGTGCAGTTTCGGATCGTCGCCCACGTCCAGAAGCGGCACGACCGACTTTTCCCACGACGTAAAGTCGAGTTGCGTGATCGACGTGTTCATGCAGAAGATGTGCGCGTTCGGGTACACATTGCGCAGGTTCTGTATCTGCGTGCGGTAGCGGTTAATGAAGTCCGCCTCGTCGGGGTTGCCGCCCTGACCGCCGTACTGGTCGTTGTGTCCGATGGCGATTACGACCGCCTGCGGTTGCCACGCGCCGAAATCGTTCGTCGTGGCTCCCGGACCGTCTACTGTGTTCCATTTCTCGTACAGGTGATACGGCGTGAAACCGGCTTGCATGCCCATCCCGCCCTTCGCGATCAGGCGCGTGTCCATCCCGAGTTCGCGCCCGGTCAGAATGCCGTAGGAACGCGCGGCGTTGTTGGACCACTCCCCGTCGTTGTCGGGGTTCGCCCCGGCGAAGTTCGGGTCGGGCACGCCCCCCTCGGTCACGGAGTCCCCGTAAAACTCGATGCGCCGGCCGGAAAGCAGTTCGGGGCTGAGCAAGCCTTTTCCGGCGTCCAGGTTGAATCCTTTGAAGACTACCTTCTCCTCGATGCTGGAGTTCTTGTACAAGCAGATCGTGTGATTGGTGTTCGCGAGACCCTCCTTGATCGTGATTTCCCGGTACCCCGGTCCGACCGTGAACTTGATCTGGTTCGCGAAATCGCCGTCGATGACCGCGACCATCCCGGCTTGGTTGCCTAAGTAGTCCTGCGATCCGTCGCCGCGAAAAACGATCTTCGTGCCGTTGAAGCGCGTGCGGATCTGGGTGCCGGGCCAGTACAGGTCGGCGTAACTACCGCCGTTCGTGCCGCCACGGAGCATCCGTCCCTCGTACACCAGTTTACCGTTGTCGGGGTACACGGTCCCGCTCCCCGACACGGTGTCGTCGCAGAAAGCCCCTGTGATCTCGGACTGGGACAGATACGTGTTGCTCCACGTTGCCCCCGCGTTGAACATGCGCACGCACCATTTGTAGTTGTTCGCCGCCGCGAGCGTGGTCGGGATGGTGAAGTTGAGCGTGTGTATGCCGCGTCCGGCACCAGCTACGTCTTTGGTCTGCGTGAGCACCGTCCCGCCACTACCGTTGAGCAACCGCGCAATAATCCGGCGAGCACCCGGCGCGGTGTGTCGCAACTTGACCTGAACCACTTTGCCTTTTTCCAGCAAGCGCGGTGCTTTACGCAGATAAACGAGGTTTCCCGCCTCCGCCACTTCCGCGAACCGGAAGTTGTCGACGCGGAAGTCACGCAGACCGATGTCGTAGTTGTAATCTTCGGGACCGCTCGCATACGTACCGGCGTTGTGGTAGACGAGGATTCCCGCCTTCGCCGCGCCTGCCGATGCGGTAGCGCGGACTTTGATCACCCGCCACCCGGTCGTGCCGCTGTGCTGAAACTCGCCGCCGCGCACCTCTTTGATGAGATTACCGGACGCGTCGTAGAAGTTGACCTGCGCGTACATGCCGCGCCAGGTGTATGTCTTTTCGTCGCGCGTCTTTTTCGAGTCGAACGACAATTCGTAGACTTTGCCCGGCGTCACCGACGGGCGCGACCCGGGGTTGGTTTCGAGCGAGCCGCCCCGATCCATGCGGAAGTAGCGGCTACCCTCAGTGCCGTCCCCGCTTTCGATGTTGAGTTGGTTGCCGTTATAACTGTCCTCGAAGAAGTTCCAACCGGCAAGTACGTCGGCGTAGTAGCCGTAGTTGTGGTACGGTGCCTGATTCCCCTGCTCGAAGCCGGGGTTTACGGTCAAAAGATTGGTCTGCGCCGACGCGGGCGTCGGCGCGAGAAGTGTCAACAAGCCGGTCGCGGCGAGGAGACCGCCGGTCGTCCATTTCGAGCGGCGCATGGGTGTCACCAGGCGTAACGAGACGATGTTCATTGCGAGAAACTTCCTTCTGCCCGGAGGAATAGATAAATGGTTTACGGGCGAACCATGTCATACGAAAACGTTTTCTTAAAAGAGCGGAAGGAGGCAGCGATAGTCAACAGCCGCCCCCGTCACGCCCTGTCGTTACTGGCTGAGGAGTTGCATGTCCGCGATCTGTACGTAGTCGGTCGAGCCGTTGGTCGCCGTTACCGCTAAACGGTAGTACCGGTACGCCACGGTGTTGGTGATCGAGTAGGACTTCGTTTGGAAGCGGTTCGGGAACGTCTGGTTGCTCTGCGAGTTCAACGTCGTCCACGCCGAGCCGTCGTTGGAACCCTGGAAGTTCCAATTCCTCGGGTCGCGCTGTTGCCCGTCGTTCCCCGACGTGACCGTGTACTGCTTCACGACATACGACACCCCGCCGCCGAACTGGTAGCGAAGCCACGCCCTGATCGTGCCGGTCGCGTAGGTCCCGAGCCATTTCGTGTTCACGTTCCCGTCGAACGCGTTCGGTGCTGTCTCCGCCGCAATCGGGTTGCTGCTCGCCGACGCCGTGCCGCCGGTCGCCCGGTTGACCAATCCGCCCGCCGACGTGAACGCGATGTAGTTCAGGTTGTAGCCCGAACTGTCCGTCACCAGTCGGAGGACCTGATTGCCCGCCGGGAGGGTTACCGAGATCGCCTTGCTCGCCCAGGTGTCCCAACCGTTCGTGCTATCGAACGTAATGCTCCCGAGGTTCGTGCCGCCCGCATTTTCGAGGTGTGCCGAGCCGCCGAAGCCCGCGTACCGGAACGTCGCCGTATACGTCGCACCGGAAGGCACGTTGATGGCATATTTCGTCCACTCACCGGGTTCCGTCCAACCGGTCAGGAAACTGTTTTCCACCCCGGAAAACGCGAGGTCTACGCCGTCCGTCCGGTACGCGCCGCCGTTGTTGCCGGTGTCGTTGTCGCTGTAGCCGTTGCCCGGTCCGCCCACGTCGTAGTTTTCGGCTTCGATGCGGTTCGCTATCGGGGTGTACACGCCGACCGGTTCGCCCCCGTAAGCGAAACGCGGTGCCGTGGCGACGCGGCGGGTGCCGCCCCCGCCGACGCTGGTCGGGGTGTTGTTGGTGATCACTTTCAGATTGCGGAACAACGTGTTGATGTCCGCCGCCGAGATGTCGAATTCGCCGCGGGCGGCTTCCTCTGCCGCGATCAGGTACTGGTCCTGTCCGGCGTCGTCCACGATATAGCCGCCGTAGTTCTGGAGTGCCCAGGCGATCTTTTTCGCTTTCTCGGATGTCAGCCCGAGGGAGTCAATATTCGCCGTCTTGTCAATGGCGAGCAGGGTTCCCATTTCGATGTTCGGGCTGGAATACTGACCGCCGAAATCCAAGCCGTAACCGAAGCCGTCGCTGGGGTCGGCGTAGTTATCCGCCTGTATCGCGGGCCAACGCCAGCCGGGATTGCCGTCGCCGGTGGTCACGTAGGAGCCGTACTTTGCCATTCCCAGTAGTAGCTTGACAGCATGTCGGATCGAATCGCGGTTTGAGGCGGTGAATTCCCCGATACGGATGGTGCCGCCGATGGCGGACAGACCAGAGCCGTAGTGCGTCCCCCGGTGTCCCGGTCCGAACAGGTTGCCGCCGTTCGCCTCGCCGAAGTCGCGCTGCGGATAGCCCCAGAGCGGACCGTCGGACGCGAGACGCGTGGTCGGCTGCCACTGGATCAGGCTATAGCCGTCGGGTTGCAGGAAAGCCGAGCAGGCGTTCGGTGCCTCATAGCCGAACTGCCCCGGTTCACCCTGTACGTCCGGGATGATCAAGTAGTCCGGGATCTGGGTCCAGCCGATCCACGATTCCGTGGTTCCTCCGGCGCGGTACCGCTGGGTATCGCCGGGAAAGAACGTCTGCCGCCACGGGTCGCCGGGGTTGACACGGATCAACCAGTCCACTTCCTGCGCCCCGCCGATGGCGGCATCTTGCAGGTTGGCATTCACATAAGTCGCACTGCTACCGAGCGACGTATTCCAGATCGAATCCGCGGAGAACGGGCGAGTCCACGGGTCGCGGGAGGCGGTCTGTGCCGTCGCGGAACCCACCGTCATGAGAGAAGCAACGGTCAGTGTTGCAAAAATAGCGATTAGCCGTGATGACACGGCGCGTGAGAAAACAGTCATCGGACACCTCTTTGGGAAAGAATGAGAGAAACACCCGAAGGTGCGGTAGGCACGGTCGGGGTGATTGGACGACGCCACAGAATCGTGGCGCATATGCAGTACGGTTATCCTCCTTATAAAAAGCGAATATAGCAATTAAACTATAAAATCCTGTGTGTCAACACACCGGATCACCCTCCGGTGGGAGCCGGACCGGTGGAGTTGCGCACGACTAGTTCCGTGGGAAGCATGACCTGGCGTCCCCGCCGGGAAATATCGCTCACCTGTTCCACCAGTAAAGAGATGGCTTGCTCGCCGATGCTGGCGTACGGCTGCCGCATCGTCGTCAATGCGGGGCGCAAATCTTTGGCACCGTTGTCGTCGTTAAAACCCGACACGGAAATGTCCTCAGGGACACGCAACCCGCAATCTTTCAACGCCTCGATAGCGGATCCCGCCGCCGAATCACTGGTACAGAACAAAGCCGTCGGGCGTTGCGTCACGGGCAGTCGCGCTAACCGTTCCGCGGCAATGTATACCCCGCCGTTCGTGGCGTCGGCGTAAGTAAGTCGAACCTCCTGCCGCGCCAATTCTTTATCGTCCATTGTCTCCCGGTATCCCACCAACCGGTTCTCTATATAGCTGGATTCGGGGTCGTTATCGGTTATAAACGCGATACGGCGATGCCCTAATCCGATCAAGTATTCCGTCATTGTGCGAGCCGATCCCCGATTATCCACGTCCACCCAGGACAGGTTCGGATTGTCGCGCCGGTCGTCCACCAGCACGGTCGGCACCCCGGCGTTCACCAGGGCGTCAATAATATCGCTCTCACTCGTCTGATAAAAGATCAAAAAACCGTCACACCGACCATCCCGAAAGCGCGGCAGACTTTCGACGGCTCCGCACCACGTTTCGCCGACGAACAGAGTGACATTCTGTCCGTGCGCGGCGGCGGCTTGCAAGATGCCGGTGAACAGGATCCCGAAAAACGGCGATTCGTTCGGTGAGATGGTGCCCGGCGTCAAAACAATTCCCAGCGTATCCATTCGCTTGCGCGACAGACCACGCGCAATCGCGGACGGATAGTAGCCGAGTTCGCGGGCGACCCGTTGCACCCGTTCCCGCGTCGCCGGAGCGATGACGGACATGGCGGCGGGATTTAATGCCTTCGACGCAGTAGCGCGAGACACCCCGGCACGCGCCGCGACGTCACGGATGGCCACAGGAGATTGCGTTTCTACTTTGAAACCGGTTTCAGTCACAGGGAGAATTTTACCACGCCGCATACAGTTTTGAAACCGGTTTCAAAAATCGCGTTGAAATTT
>JACMIS010000063.1 GCA_014381035.1 Armatimonadota bacterium | reverse complement strand
GTCCGCTCACGGTGTTTTTTGACCCGATGGTCCGCCGTGGCGAACTTACCGATGTTGTTGCTACGGAGGTCGGTCGGGAGGTCACCGGGGATTTCTGTTCCCTCTTCCACCTCGCGTGCCAACCGCCGCGTGCCCTTGCAGGCACGCGTGACGCTGGACGCGCACCAGGCGTTGCCGTAGCCAGTCCGGTACCCTTCCTCGGCAAGCATGCGCTCTATGGTGCGGTACGAGTTCCCCCCGGCGCGCAACTCCAGGATGCGTGCCACTGCCGCCTTCTCGGCGTCCACACGGGAAACGCGCTCGCTTTCCGGCAGGTCGTACGGTTCGGCATCCACATCGATCACGGCACGGATGGCATCCATATACCCCTCCCGCTGAGCCGCGTTGATCGCGTGTTGTACGGCACTGAGTGTGAACGACCGGCCTTTGAAAGTCTTCCGCCCGCGCTCGTTCAGCCGTTCGTTGATCTCCCGGTAGCAGACACCGCGCTCCCGTAAACGCAGTGCGTACAGGATGGTTCGGGCGTATTCGGGTGCCATCTTGCTCTCGGGTTTTTGCCGGTTCGTGTATGATTCCGGCGGCGCGTCCGGGTCATCGGGTATGCGCACGCGTTGGAGAGATTTCACGTCGTTGAGGGCACTGATCCGCTCACCTTCGGGACGAGTCGGCAAGATCGCGGTGTGCGCTATGGTCTCATACTCGTCAACGTCGTGGAAAAGCCCTTCGCCCCGGTATCCCGTTTCATGCCGTAGGACGTTGTAAATCTGCGTAGCGTGCCACCCGTTCGACGCAACGTACCGGGTCGGGATGTTTTTACGGTTCAGCCACTCTGCGATGTGCGTCCCGCCGTAGCCCCTGTAACGCAGGGCGAATATGATGCGCACCACCGCCGCTTCCGATTCGCAAACGTCGATTTTGCCCTTGCCCCCAACGAACCGGTCCCCGACCGTCATGTATCCATACGGTGCTTCCGCCCCGTGGAACACGCCGAGGTTGCGGATAGCCGCCTTACGCCCGGCGTTCAGTCGGTATGCGATCAGCGCGGATTCATATTGCGCGATGGCTTGGAGCATCTGGCGCATCAGATCGCCGAGTGCGCCGGTGGGCAGGTTCTCGGTCGCGGAGTAAACACGCACCCCGGACTGCTTCGCCTCCCTGTGTAGCAACTCCGAGTAATATTGGTTCCGGGCGAACCGGTCGAATCGGGGCACGACAACCGCGTTCAGGCACTCCTCTTTGAACAACTCCCGGATGAACTCGGTGCCGACGCGGGCTTCCTCCTGCCCAGAATCAACGTCATAAACCCACAGGTCGATGCCCCGCTCGGAGATGGTCCCCAAGCCGTCGCCGCTACGAGCGATAGCCCAAGAAATCACGTTCCGCATTTGGACCTCCTGTCCGAAGCCGTCCGTCTGGTTGATCGTGGACTGCCGCCAGTACCCGATTGACAGGTCGGTTTTGCCGTCCGCCTTCAGCACCTCAATGGCCTCACGCCATTTCCTCGGGTCCGGCGGCGGCACCCGCTGCCCTTTCGCGCGGTTGTTCTTGCGCCGCGAGAGCCGTTTTTCGGCGTTCTCCAGCGTGGACTCGATAATCGTATCGAGATTTTTATCGAGTCCCTCAAGCGATGTTTCGCTCATCGTCATATCGTCCATCAGTAATCGTCCTTCCGTGTCCCACTCTGCCCCACATTGTCTCACATTGACACATCTAATGTCAACGATATTGAAATGTTGATAATAGCAGCACGTACGCACTCTTCCGTCACGCACCGTCTCATGCGTACAACCAGAGGAAACGACAGGCTGAGGTGTTTCAGTACCGGGACCGCCTTTGCCGGTCCCCGCCAAAATCTCGTGGTTTAGCCCGTCCTGGTAGGTGACTTCGTGGTGTGACACGAACCGACCTATATGGAACAACAGAATCACACCACGCACACGAGAGACGGGCACGGACAGTACCGGCAGACGACCACCCCCTTGCTCGTCACCATCGCCGAAGCAGCGCACATCCTGTGTGTCTCGCAACGGACAATCTACCGGATGATCGAGCGCGGCAGAATCGCAGTCGTAAAAGTTACGGCGGACGCGCCGCGCGTCCGCCGGGCGGACCTGGATGCACTCGTCGCTTGAAATACCGCCAGCGTTTAGCCGCCTGTTCAGCAACGGAATACCTGCAAAAGCCGGGCGTCTCGCCCCGGCTTTTTTTGATCTGATCGCCACTCGGGCGTGTAGCAAACCCGCCCTTGGGGAAGTTTTTGCAGGCGTTGCCCTCTCAATTGTGGGGCCAATAGTGGAAGCCCAATTCCCTGCGCGGTAGCGCCTGCTCCGGTGGAGCCGGTGCCCTACCTGAATTCAGGTGCGTAAGCACCCGCCCCGGCGTAGCAGGGCATAAAGCGGGGCGGAGGCTGGTTTGACAGAGGCCGATACCCGTGGCACGGCCAAACGCGAACCGCCACGGCAGGCGCGAAAGGGCGAGCCACCGGGGAACTCTTCGCGCACGCAGACTCGTCGCCGTGTTCTTGTTATGGCAGCCTATTCAGAGGAGCGCACCAAGGTCGAACGGCGGTTCCCCCGCTACCTCCAACTCGGTCAAGAACCCATGCTGATCCGCCGCGCGGGCGAAATCCCCGCACAGCCCCCGCAGGGTCGCCGCCGCCTTCTGTTTGTCGCTGAACCAGAGCGACACGCCGTCATGCAGCCAGGACAGCAGATGGACGTCCCCGAGGTTTCTCTGGATGCGCGGCAGCAGAGACAACATCAGTGTCACCTCATAACTCTGTACTTCCTGGGCGAGCAGTGATCGGTACGTAACGTCGCGGCTCGGGTCGTATTCCAACCGCTGACCGAACGCGTCCACCACCGCCTTCTCCCGCCGAATCTGCCGCAACCGCTCGTCGCGGCCCGCGAGCAATTCGGAAACCAGGGGGTGCCGGAGAAAGTCGTCCGCTTGCGCCTCACTGATTGGTTCGATGCCCGCATCCCCGTCGCCCATCCACCGCCGCAGACTGATTTCCCGCGCGCCGAACACGATGCCGTAAATCAGCCGTTTAACTGTGCTTTTGTACTCGTCCTGGTCCAGCCCCAGGTGCCCGGTTAATTCCGACCAAACCGAGCGGCGCGATTCGAGGAACGTTGTCAACGTCGGCAGCACCCAGAGCCGTGCCACTACGGATAACTGGCAGGCACGCGCGTCGAGTTCGACACATCCGCGCAACGCTATTTTTCGCAATTCTCGGGGCAGCCCGTTCACGCTCAGCCCGAGCGCGAACGCACGCGGCGTACGATGGCTGGTGGAGTAGACCAGACCGGGACCATCCTTAATGTGGAAAAGGACCCCCTGCGCCTGCCGCCGCCGCTCCTGTTCCCGTCTCGTTGTCGTCGGCATAGATTCCAAAGCCGACGTCAGCATCTCCCAGTTCGCGTTCAGGCGGGAACGGAGCGAGTTGGTCGGAAGTGCATTCAGGAAGTCGAGTAACCCCCGTGCCGGGTGCGTTGCGGACACACCGCTTGCGAGCGTGAGCAGTTCCATTCGGTATGCCCGCCCGGCGGCGCGTATACCCCCTCGGGTCACGTCCCTGCCCGAGCCGAGCCACACACGATCCCCGTGCGGGTCCGGCAGGGCGGTGTCGAGAGCGGCCCGAACCGGCTCGGGGATGTCACCGTCCACGGTGCGTGCCATCCCCTGCTTCCAGCGCGGCTCACGGACTGTGAGCGGCCAGACGTTTTGGGAAAACTCATCCAGCAACCGCCTGGCATGAAAACGGTGGTTGTTCGCTGGGACGCGGGCGATCTTCTGCAACGCGACAGACGGGGTAATGACCCGCTTGCGGACGTCTTTGAACGGCGAAAACAACAGGTACCGGGCGAGGCGTCGGAACGTCGGGGCATCCGGGTGCGCGATAAGTGCCGGGTAGGCATCAGTTAGGGATTCGTAGATCCCTCGCGGCAACGCGGTGTCACCGATACTGTACGCCCCGCCAGTCGGCTCGTGGGTCTGAGCATCTAAAACATATTCAGTCGTTACATATCCGGCGCGGCGTTTCTGGGTCGAAAACATGTGGCGGTCTTTCAGGGCTGCTAAATTGTGCATTGCCCGATGTAGTCCCCGTCGCGTGACTGGGGCCACCACCCGAATATCCGCAACGCCGCTGAATACACGGAAAAAAATCTGAGTTTTTTCGTGATAATTAGTTATATATTCTACACACTTTGTTGGCACATGACTTATGAGTCGATCTGCCGGTTCGCGATTGACGGCGGGATTGTTGACGAAGCGAGCCTTTCGGAAGCCTTGCAGAAAGCCGGGTGGGACTACGAGACCACGGTCACGGCGCGGGCGCATTTCGTCCGG
>JACMIS010000485.1 GCA_014381035.1 Armatimonadota bacterium | reverse complement strand
GCCGGGGCGGCTTTCGTTTCCAGCCGCAAGGAGGAAGACGGCGAACGGAAAATGGATTTGTCCCACGATAAACCGGCGGTATGCGTATCCTCGGTTAGTTTCCATCGTTCGGGTGTGGCGAAGTCGGCGGACGAATTGCCGTCTTGCGCTGGGGAAGGCACTTGAGCATACGCAATGCAGATGACTGCCGCCAATGCCCCACAAACGAGTAGACATAATGGAAGGCGTGATGGAAAAATTCGTGGCATAGGAGAGATTTCTCGAACCGGATGGGAGGTCCAGAGGGATGATAAAGATGCCACCACCCGATTTTATTCGGATGGCGGTGGGTGGTTTAAGGGGCCGTTTTGTTGGCGGAAGGGGGGACCGGCGCGTTCGGACCGGGGTTACCTTTTCCCCTCATCTCGGCGGCTTTTTGCGCGATCATGGCACACTTGTGATCGTTCATAGTGGAATCGTTGCCATCTACGGTTTCAGCGCGAACACCTCGCCATTCCCATTCGGTCCTCCTGTCACGGTAGTTCCATACAGGGTAGTTCCATCGGTGATCAGACCTCCTATTGGCTGTGACCCATTCAAGCCGTTGAACGAGAAGACAATGGCAAATGCACCGGTTTTGGTGTCGTAGGAGTAAACGCTACCATCACCGGAGCTTCCACTACGTTGTGTAGTACCGTAAAGAATATCCCCTATCTGAGCGATGTTTCCCGAGGCATAGCCGGGTAACGAACAAAGTCTGCTGAACAGCCCTGTTCCAGTGTCGATAGAGAAAAGGGAGGCGGTATACTGGCTCCCTCCCGATGTAGTCCCGTAGAGTTTAGACCCGCTCAAGAGAAGTGAGCCGTATGGATTCGAACCACCCACTGTACCAAAGGAGTAGACAATACTCACCTGATTGGTTTGCGTATCGCATACAAACACAGTACCGAATCCATATGTGCCTCCAGCGTATGTTGTTCCGTATAGTTTGGAACCCACGAGCGTCATGTTTGCACGTGGAACTGCGCCATCGCTACTTGGAGCACCTTCTTTACCACTGAAGATATGCAAAACGGTCTGCTGTCGCGTCGCTAAATTGTAGGAGTATATGGTTCCCTTACTATAAGGATCAGGTCCATTCTCGCTTGTCCCATATAGGATAGAGCCGTTCGCAACAACACCCGGCGAAGGAACGTACCCATTCGGCTGGCCGTTCATGAAGTTGGTCAGTGTTGTTTTCACTCTTGTTCCTGTATCATAACTGAACAATTCGCCCCATGGTTTCCCCCGGTCGAACAGCGGTGCCGTACCGTACAGGGTAGAGCCACGCAAAATCAGACTCGAAACGGGCAGTTCACCGTTGTTTGTTCCTCCGAAGCTATACAGAACCTGTTCGACACCCGTGTTGACATCCACGGAAAAGAGAGTCCCCGCTTGTAACGAACCTCCACCATGTTTTGTGGTACCGTAGAGCGTCGAACCGCTCAGAGTGAGAGCACCAAATGGAGTCGCCCCATCAGCACCTGCTCCGACAGGAGGATTAGTTCCTGTGAAAGAGTGAAGTACAGTAAGCGTTTGAGCGTGAACGGTAGAAACCGCACCAAAAAGACTGGCGACGAGTGCGCCGACGATAAACAAACGTTGCATTAGATAAACCTTCCATAAACAAAATACACAACAGAGGCAATATGCTCATGTTGTCTACTGGCCGCGTAGTATAAGCTATGCAACCGAGTATAGTGTCGCACCGCTGATCTCGGGGAATGTGGGACGTTAGCACCGTCCCCGCCGGGAACGGCGGGGAATTCTCCGCTATTTTGGCTTATTAATTGAACGGGTGTACTGCTCTTTCACCGCCGTCGGCGTGTTCGGATCGTTTTTGATCCGGTCCGCTACCGTCTGCGTGGAAGACGCGCCGGGTGTACCGGGTGCCGCCCCGGCTGTACCGACGGGTTCCGCCTTGTCGGCACAGCTGGTCGTCGCCGCCAAGATGATCAGGCAGGCGACGGCAATAATCGGGCGAAAGCGTGTCGTCACTTGAATCTTTTCTCCAACGCCTGCATCGATTCGACCATCGCCGGTTCCGGGATGTCGCAGTTGACGGTGGGGTCGGCATCGCACAGCGTACCGCTCGTACCGTTGGGTCCGGTCGCCCACGAGAGCATGTTCCCCCACATGTTGCGCGGCGTCGCGGTCTGGCTCGGCTTCAGGGCTTTGACGTGACCGTCCACGAACAGGCAGTTAAACCGCCCCTGATGCCCCGAGTAACTTTCGGTGAGCGGCCAGCCCCCCCAGGCAAAAGGTGTCATCATGTCCTCGTATTCGAGACCATACTCTCCGATCATAATTTTGCTCGCCGGTTCATTGATGTCGCCGAGGGAGCGGGTCGTCAGATCCGGGGACCACCACGGCTTGTCCGGCGCGAAGATACGCGGGTTCGCGGCGTAGGAGCGCCACGGCTTCTGGTAACCTTCGTCCGCCCGCGCCGCGTCGACCTTGAATTCGCTCGCCGGATTCGATGGGCAACGCAGGTCATAGGACTTCATGTAGGGTTGTACAAGTTGTTGCCAGGTGCGGCGGGCGTCGATCCACGGGGTCGATTCCCCCCCCGGTAACACCATGTCATGATAGGGAAAACACTCGTCGTTATCCTGGGTGTACTGCAGCACGGCAAGCCCTAATTGCTTCGTGTTCGACATGCACGACGCAGAACGCGCCTTTTCGCGTGCCTGGGCGAACACCGGAAAAAGTATTGCGGCGAGGATCGCGATGATTGCGATAACGACAAGCAGTTCGATCAAGGTAAACGCCGCGCGACCCGACCGAGCGGCAGTGGGCTTTCGTGCCCCGGATAAAACAGTGGCATCTTCCGAACGATTGTTTCGTTGCATTTTTATTCTCCTGCGTTGGCTTAGGATTACCCCGGAAACGGATCATGGTCCTGGCGCGGGGCGTTTCGCCGGGACACGTGGTCGGAAAAATCTACGTGGTGCCGCCGACGATCAAACTTGTCGCAACGGCAGTTTGTTCGCCCGTACGTGGTTCGCCTCGCTCTATCCGTCCCACAAGACGCTCGGTCGATGCCGCGATCATTTCGCGCAGTGAGCCGGAGACGGTGGTGAGCGGTTTTTCTAGATATTGACCATCCTCGATGCCGTCGAAACCGGACACAGCGATATCCTCAGGTACGCGCAAACCGCCCCGTTGCAGCGCCCGGCAGAGTCCGACCGCGATCAGATCGTTATGGCAACAAATCGCCCGAGGGCGGTCGCTTGCGGAGCGACATGCGATCATTTCGCCGATGCGATAGCCCGCGGCTCGCGTTTCCAGAAAGTCGGTGCTTATGACCTCCGTCGCGAGCCCGAAGTCGGCGCAGCCATCCACGAAACGGACGAAACGCGCTTCGTCATACGGGGTGTTGTCCGGGGCGATGGTGACATACGCTACGCGCCGGTAGCCGCGCTCTGCGAAGTGCGCGGCGGTTTGATACGCCCCGACCCCGTAATCGAGGTGGACACCGTCCTCCCCGTCTCCGCGCAGAGACCCGAGATAAACGGTCGGCAACTCGAGCGCCAATTCGCCCAGATATTCGGAAACATGGCGCATCTCGGTCCCCTGCATCAACGCGCCGTCGAGCGGCAGGCTCCGAAGTTTCGCCGGATGACCATACTGATCGCCGAGGGGGGGCGCGGCGTCGAGAATGACCTGATAACCAGCGGCGAGGAACTGTCGCTCGGCTTCCTCGGCAAGCGATACGAAGAACGGATTTTGCAGACCGCTGATCAAAAGCCCGATGGTCTGGGTGCGTCGCTTGCCGAGCCCTTTCGCGAACCGATTCGGTTGGTAACCAAGTTCGCGGGCGGCGAGCATTACCCGGTCGCGGGTCGTCGGCGAGATGCGCGACGAAACGCCGTTCAAGACTTTAGAGACGGTGCAGGAGGAGACGCCTGCTTTTTCCGCGACACTGCGAATCGACTTCATAGATGTTCCGTTCGGATAACCGGTTATCCAAATTTCTCAACAAAAACCGGCATTGAATAACCGGTTATCCAGAATATAACCGCACAGAGTTGGTTTGTCAAGGGGAGACTGCAAAATCTCCCCATATATCTACAAACTTTTCGTAAATCGCTCCATGCGCCGCAACGCTTCCTGCAATTTTTCGGACGCGGTCGCGTAGCAACAGCGGATATGCCCGATGCCTCCATCGCCGAACACGGGGCCGGGTACAACCAGAACCCGCTCTTCTCTTAGCAACCGCTCGGCGAACGTTTCGGCATCGAGTCCGAACTTTTTTACCGACGGGAATGCGTAGAACGCGCCGCCGGGGAGCGGGCAGTCCAACCCGATGTCGTTCAAGCCCTTCACGAACATGCGGCGGCGGCGGTCGTAGTCCGCGCACATCTCGTCGGCGTCGCGGTCGCCCCGGCGCAGGGCTTCCATCGCGGCTACCTGCGCGGTGATCGGCGCGCAAAGCATGGTGTACTGGTGAATCTTCATCATCATCTCGATGATCGGCGCGGGGG
>JACMIS010000484.1 GCA_014381035.1 Armatimonadota bacterium | reverse complement strand
GGAGGCGCACTCGCCGCGAAACAAGCCGCCGTCGCCGTCGCGATGCGAAACGCCGTGGAGAAAGTCGTCGGGGTATATGTCGCGGCAAACTCGCTGACGAAAAACTACCAACTGCTCAAGGATGAAATCCTGACCCGCGCCGACGGTTTTGTCGTGCTGAGAGAGATTGTTCGCACCGAGCGCGAGGGAAACATTGTTCGCGTCGTGATTCGTGCCGAAGTCTCCACGCGCCCGCTCGCCGAGCGACTAAAAGCCTTGCGCCTGACCCGAGCGTTCCGCGTGTTCGTGCAAACGCCGAATACGGTTCCCGCTTCGGAAGTCGCGACCGCTTTCACGGATGCTGGGTTTCCCGTCGTTGAGGACAAAGCGAACGCCGATGTAATCGTGCGTGTCTCCCCACGCTTCACGACCACCGCCCGAACGCCGTTGAAAACCGCTGCCGGGGAAATGACGCTCCATTCGGTCCGCGCCGATGTGAAATTGACGGCGACTCGCGCGGAAACCGGCGAGACGATAGCCACCTTCGCGGCGAACGATACGGCGGCGCACATCGCGCTGGCGTCCGCGCAAACCGAGTCGGCGACGGGCGCACTGACAAATATCCTCCCCCTCCTGACGAACGCGGTGCTGACGCTACCCGCGCAAGTATCCGAGCCGGTAGAGATCGTGGTGTCCGGGATGAGCGGAGCAACCGAAGCGGCGACGCTCGCCGAAGCGATAAACATCGCCGTGCCCGGAATCAAGAAAATAACACGGCGCAACTACGCGAACGGTCGAGCGGTGTACGAAGTCGACATCCTCGCCGACGCCACCCCGCTCCTTTCCCGCGCTCTGGAAACCGCGACCTCGCTCAAACGATACCGGCTACGCGTGACGAGGGAGTCACGAAGCCGCGTTGTCGTCGTCTGCGGACCCTGACGTGCCCGCAAGCGCAACATCAGCATGGCGCAAGGCAGGCGCCGATTCCCGGAGTGACTTTTATCATCCCACGGGAGAGTCGCTAACGGTATGATGCCTTCATGGAAGATCAAACGCCGAATGCTGCTTTTTTCAGCATTGCCAATCTCGTTCTGACGGCGAAATCCCTTTCGTTGTTTCTCGTCGGGGGCTTGGCGGAGATCGGGGGCGGGTATCTGATGTGGCAATGGATGCGACACGGCAAACCGTTCTGGTATGCGATCCTCGGCGCGGTGCTACTGATCGTGTACGGAGTGTTGCCCAACTTTCAACCGTCTCCCGCTTTCGGTCGGGTCTATGCGGCGTATGGTGGTATCTTCGTTATTCTTTCGTTGTTGTGGGCGTGGAAATTTGACGGCGCGAAGCCGGATCGCCCCGATATTTGGGGCGCGGCACTATGCCTGATCGGGGTTTGTATTATCATGTACTACCCGCGCAGATAAGCGCGGGGTCGTAAATTCTCTACCGTTGGCCGACGACCTTGTTCCAGAGTGCCGCCGACGTGTTCAATGCCTCGTACGAGGGCACTTCGACCGAAGTAAATGTCTGCTGGAAGCCCTGCGCCCGCCGCCGCGCGATTTCCGGGGACAGAGACACGCTCGCCGACTGCCGCGTCGGGCGGAAATGCGTGTTCACGCCGTCGCGCAGGGAATCCTCGCCACCCAGAAATGTCAGCAACTCTGCCGCCTGGTCTTTTTGATCCGGCGTGACCCAGTCGCCGTTGATCAACACGACCGCTTGCTCGGAAACCACGGTCGGACTCGGGTACAGGACGGCGAGGTCCGGGTCTTTCACCGCCGCTTCCAGCGCGGCGGACTCATACGCGGTTATCACGTCGTAGCGGTTCGGATCAGCTATAAACGCCTTCATCAGCGCGGACGAGCCTTCGCGTACCGCCGCGTCGAGCGGCATCGTGGCTTCCACTTTGCGCAGGTACGCCGCGAACCCGCCGCTGCTTGCCGCTTGCTCGGGCGTCACCGCGCCGTTCGTGCTTTGCACATACGCGTCTAACAACAGACCGAGGGTCAGAAAGCCGCTGTTCGCCTTGATCGGGTCGGCGTGCGCCCAGAGGAACGGACGCGAGGATCCCGGCAGTTTTTTCTTTCCCGCGCTCAAGTCGGCTAAGTTGGACCAGGCTTTCGGACCGGAAAGCAGAGGGCGCAGGTACCCGGCTTTCTGCTTCGTCGTCACAAACACAATCGGGGTGCGTAGATACACCCGGTAGGTGTTCGGATCGCTATCGTTCACGAGAGCGTTGCCGCCGTGATCTTCCGCCCATTTCTCGCTCAGGCGCGTTGCCCAGAGCGGTGCGCTCGGGCTCCACAGCGTCGGCTTCTGCTTGCCATGCAGGATCGCCTGTAGCGCGTCGCGGGTCTCGATATACTCGATACGAACGTTGCCGCCTTTTTCCGCGTTGAACCGCTCTACCTGCGCTTCCAACCAGCCTTTTTTGGTCGCGGAAGTAATCAGCGTCAGCGATGTTCCGGACCCTTTCGGAGCGGGGGCATTTCGGGGCGTATCGTCGTTTCTTGCCGTGTCGTTATTTTTTGGGGCATCATCCACCGGTTCTTTTTTGACGCCCGGTATCGCGATGG
>JACMIS010000483.1 GCA_014381035.1 Armatimonadota bacterium | reverse complement strand
TGATCGCTGTCTACCGCCTCGGAGTCGGCGCGGAAGAACGCTCCGAACCCTCCCCTGCTCCTTAGTTTCTTTTTTCGTTGTCCTTCGCGGACAACGAAAAAAGAAACTACACTCGGGACCCTTGCTCCCTCCACAGCGTCGAAGTGCCTGTGTCCACCCTTCTCATTGACCGAATAACAAAAAAACGGCATGACCCCGATTGAAAAACCAAACATTTGGTTATAATGATGTCAATTCAACCAAAGGCTTGGTTAGGATTATTCTGGACGGACAGAACGGTTTCCTGGATTTCAGGGAAAGCTCTCGTTGTGCGGTTCGTGTAGCCGAATGCCATATTGCCACTGCAATGACTATTCCCTCGCGAATGCGAAGAGGCTATCATCTCTATTCTAACCAATCGTTTGGTGTTATGGTTCAGGGAATAGTGATGCGATTCGGTGCTTTGAAGCCGTGTGAGATCGTAGGAATGAATTCCACCGTTGTTAGGCACTGCGTGCCGCGTGAGTCTGCCGAGATAGTGCCGCGCTCCGGTACCCCGGTTGGCAAAGCGTTGTCGTATGCGGCTCTGTTGTCGGAATCTGCCCGCCAGATGCAAACGAAGGGAGGACAGCGAACGTTTTTGTGAATCTCGTCGTGTCATGGTCATGATGGCCTTATTTTCGGAAAGGATTCGGTAAGCCAATGAAGCAAGAATTCAATAAGTCGGTGGTGATAAATCATCACATCAATTTACGGCGTGGGTGGCTCATAGTCGCGGCATTCGCGGCATTAGTGGCAGGTGAGGTGAGCGTTGGTGCACGGAGTGCGCACGCGGGTTGGGGCGAGGACGCGCTTATCCGGGAGGCGAACTATATCGCCGACTGTTCGTTCAGCCGGTACTGCACCTGGTACGCCACGCACCCGAATGATGCGGGCGGGTTTAATACCAGTTCCGCCGCCTATGGCGCACTGAACGATATTCGGGTCAACCAGCAGGGAGCGGATTTTGTTCGTCCCGGCGAAAGCGCGATGGGGGCGGTCGGCTTGATCCAGGCGGTTCGACAGCTTCGGGCACTCAACGGCTCCGGCACGTACAACGCCCAGATCACTCGCTACGATAACGTCCTCGGTGCCTTTTTTCGGACCTATGTACTCAAACGAACGACGGACGCGGGCGGGAATCATTTTCAGATCCTGCAAGATGGTAGCAACGCGGTCTACAGTCAGATTTACTACAATACCGATGGCAGCTGGCGACAAAACGATGCGCCGAACATCGGTGTCACCGCGCAGATGATGATCGCGCTCTGGAAATATTGCGATTATCAGGAGTCCCTAGGGATAACAAACTTCCGAAATGACCCGGTCACCTGGGACTTCATGACCCGCGCGGCGAGTTATCTGACATGGAGTGGCAGATACAACGCCACCTACGATCTGGTTTCCAACGACGCCGGGGGATGGATGTGGACAGCGGACAATGCACTCGCGGTGGCGGCATTGCAATGCGCGGCGAAGTGGGCGCAGACGAAAGGGCTCGGAACCTCCGTTTATCAGCCGTGGCTCAATCGGGCGGCGAATATCCAGAAGGGGTTACTGGCACTCAAAGACACGGGCGGATGGAAAGGGTTCTACCGAGTTCGCAAAAGCGATGGCACCGCGTCTTACGACGCCGGCGACGGCAACGGACGGGTCGTGGACCAACTTTGCTTCGCGCCCTATGAGACCAATGCGTTGAGCACGATCCCCGGTTTCGCCTACCCGTCCGGTGGCTCGGCGGACTACCCGAACCCGACGCAACTGCAGGACTGGAACTTCGCGAACGCCATCAGTGACTTCTGGACGGTCGGTGATGGCGCGTCCGGCTTCCCCGCGATGACCGACAGCCGAAACGATTGGCGATTCTATGGCACGAAGTGGCACTATTACTACGATAACCCCGGTCGGACGGAGAACCATCAGTTGTATCCGGGACCGGGGCTACAACTGGCGAAAGTGGAGTGGAAATGCGCCAACGCACGCGGGCAGGACACGGACACTTATCGGAATACCGCCGGCACCGTCGCGTATCGCGCGAATCGGCGTTTCCGCTGGGCGAATACCGGTGACGCTACCGGGGGCAACCTCTGGTACGGCGGTGGAAGCTGGAACCCGTTCACCGGTGTCTGGACCGCCGGACAGTGGACTTACGGCGTCTCGTTCCCGTCCGAGGGGGATCACGGGATCAGCAACGGGATCATTGACTGGCGCGACGCCGATAACTACAACCGGGCTGCCGACGAGTGGAATCGTTTTATCGATACCAGCGCGTATTTTATCGAAGTGACGCTGATGAATATATGGCGTCAGGACACGCGCTACACGCCGTAGCCGGGTTCGCCTGTTGAATCCGTCGCGTCCGAGCGACGCGACGGATTCAACAGGCGAGTGATGCGAAATCGGCGAGGCGGCTTTTAAGCGCGTCGCCTAATCCACTCCCGTCGAAGCCGGGCTCCCAGTGCAGCGAGACGACGTTTACCGCGCCGCTTCGTTTTTCGAGGCGCGGTTCGATCCGCCCGACCAAACGGTCGCCCCACAAAATCGGCAGGACGTAGTAGCCCCACTTGCGCTTTTCCTGCGGCACATACACTTCCCACGTGTAATCGAAGTCCCACAAGAGACGCGTCCGGTCGCGGTCGTAGACGAGCGGGTCGAGCGGCGCGAGAAAGTGTAGGGTAGGGGATTGGGTTACCGGGTTATTCGGTAGTCGGGTGATCAGTTGGGGGAGGTCTTCGGTCAAGATGTGCCAGGGGCGTTTGTCGGTTTCGATCTGGATCGGCGTGGTCTCGTTTTCGCCGAGCAGGGCTTTGTCGGCGGGGCGGAGGCGGAACAGGCGGCGGGCGCGGAGCCGTTTGCGCAGGAGATAGGCGTCCGCTTCGGCGTCGGAGACAGACGGGGTGTTTAAAATTTCTTCGGGTAACAGACGCTCGATGCGGTCGAAGGCGCGGAGAAATCCGTCCCGCTTTGCGATGCCGAGGCGTCCCTGCCAGAACAGTTTGTCGGCGACGAATGACAGCAGGCGCGTTTTCGTCCCCCAACCGGAGATGGTGTGACCGTGCGCCTCGCCGAGTGCTTTCGCGTCGCGCAAAAACAGGGGACC
>JACMIS010000482.1 GCA_014381035.1 Armatimonadota bacterium | reverse complement strand
TTTACTCGACCGAGAAGCGTAAACTTCAAAACCCTTTGTGTGCTTCCTGAACTTTGTGACCTTTGTGGTTAAATCCAAATCCTAAGCGGAGACGGCGGTGCGGTGCGGCGTGAACGTCAGCGCGGGTTTCGATTCCGGGTGCTTTTCCAGTTGCGATATGTTGGGCGACGGACGCCAGGCGAAAATCGCGCGACGCACCCGCTCACGACCGCGCGACAGCCGCGAACGCACGGTGCCGATAGGAATGCGAAGCGTGTCGGCGATGTCCTGATACGGCATGTTTTGCACGTCCGCCATCGTCACCACCTGTCGGTACTCGTCCGGCAGTGCCTTGACCGCTGCTAAGAGTGCCGCCGACTCCATCTGTCCGAGAACGATACGCTCCGGCGAGGTGACTGTCTGCGAGGCTTGCTCCGCAGAATCTGCCTCGATGGCGACTCCGCCGCTACCACCGGTCGTGGTCGGCTCGAAAACGTCCAGCGAAACCTGTTTCGGTTCACGGCTCTTTTTGCGATACATGTTGAAGAACAGGTTCCGCATGATCGTATGCAACCACGCACGCGGCGAACCATCCTGACGAAATGTCTCGAAACGGTCGAAAGCTCGGAGCAATGTTTCCTGCACCAGGTCCTCCGCATCGGTTGAGGAACGAGTCAGTGCCATCGCTGGTCCAAATAGACTTTGCTCATGCGGCAGGATGACACGCTCGAAAAGTCGGGCGCGGTCTGCCTCAATGTGGGAATTTCGAACGGTGGTGTGAGAAACATTTCCGGTTGTCATTTGTGTTTGCGTATTCATGATCGTTTAACGCCGTCCTAACTTCGGCTCTTACTTTACTATTGACTAAAACGGTATTTCGGTCAATAGTGTTCCCAAAAAATGCGCCATTTTCCGTGTGGCGCGTATCATCTCTTCTGATAATTGAAACAATATTTATCGGCGGCGTAGCCCGGTCAGTAGAAACTCGGTCATGCGGGTTACCATCGCTTCCAACCGCTTTTGACAGTGCGCCTTGTCGGCGTAACATCCCGTCAGGTATGGCGGAAAGAAAGACATATAAGCCATCCCGAAAAGTTCCGCGGTTTCCAGCGGATCATGCCCGCCGAGTGAAAACTCGCCATTACGCTCCCCTTCAATAAAGATTTCGGCGAGAATCTGCGTTTGTGCTTCGTGCTCGCCGCGACTGCATTGCATCAGTTTGGGGCGTAGAATGTCATCCACGATATCAATACCATGCGTCGTGGAAAATACGGCGTCATGGACAGTGATGATCTTTGCCAACATCATCCGACGTAATTTTTCCTCGGGCTTCGCCAGGGAGACCGCGATAGCTCGCATCTGCTCGGTCACACTGCGCTTCACATCACGAGCGATGGTTAGCATAATCTCTTCTTTGTTGGAAAAGTGAAGATATACCGAACCTTTGCCTACACCCGCATCCGCTGCGATCTCATCAATCGTAGTCTTCTTGTAGCCGTAATGCAAAAAACGGGCGCGAGCCGCTTGCAGAATCGCTCGCCGCGCCTCACAATCGCTTCGGTCTGTAGTGATGTGTATATCCTCTGCCATTTCGTTGCCCATACCTAATGACTAAATCAGTATTCCAGTCATATTCTACCATAGGATAAATGTTCTGTCAATACTCCATGACCTCGTGACTACTCTTTAAGGATGTTGCGCCAGGAATATTCGATGCCTACCTTGCGCAGTTCGGATTGGAACTCGGCGAACAGTTCGGGGGAGTCGCGGACCGGGTTCGGAAGGTTCATATTTCGACCGATACAGAACGCAGCAAGGGTTCCGGCGATCTCACCTGCCAACCACTCGGTCGGGTGCATGCGGGCGGAGGCGAGCGCGAGACGGGATGCACCGAAGTTTTTTCCACCGGGCAGAATATTCGCGGGACCGCTTGTCGTCAGGAACGATCCGAGCGGTAGGTGGTACGGAACCGCCGGTAGGAGCAGGTGGGGTTCACCTTTGGTCGGGTGAATGTCCACCGCATACAGGGCGCAACCGACCGAGTCCGGGAACTCGGTCCCCCATTTCGCCCCCGGGTTGCCCGGTGGCGCGACCATATCGTTCTCGGTTAGCATCGCCTCGGCAAGAAGTCGGCGCGATTCGCGGACATACGGGGCGACGGCGAATCCGTCCCTGCCGATCCCGTTCGCCAGAGTCTCTTCGCTCCCGGTCACCAGTTGCATTTCGGGGTAACCAACGCCCGTCCCATCGTCGCGGGGGCATTCATTCTGTAGCCACCAGCAAAAACCCTGCGCGAAGTTCTTTCCGCGCTCCAGTATCCGCGCCTGCTCATCCAGCGGCTTTCCCAGATAGGTTTCCTCATGAAAATCGTTCCCGCGCCAGTTCATGAGCGCGACGTCGCCGTTTGGTGATTTCCCCCCGGTAAAACTGTTCGCTGCCAGAAGACGCCGGTATGTCCAGAACGGACCGCCCGCACCTTCCGCTTTCGTCAGCACTTTGTACGTCACCGTGCCGCGTTCGGAGTACACATAATCCAGCGTGTACTCCCCGAGTGACTTGAAATATTCGTATTCCGCGGGTTGCTCGACGACGGCTCGGTTCGCCGGGTCGTCCTGCCAGCGGAGCAGGAAACAGTACGTAAACGATTGCACCCAATCGGGGCGGGCTTCGTCCGGCGCATGCGCTTCGTCATACTCGGACTTCGCCTCCTGCCCAATCGTCGTCGGGCAACCGGCGAGATGCAGGGCTTCACCATCCTCGGTCGCATCGATCATGTACCGTGCGCCGATCCGCGTCATTTTCCCGGTGTCTAAATTCACCACGTCCGCGTAGTTGACCAGACCATTTGACAATGTTTCGATAGCCCGCACCTGATGGCGCAGGTAGATTCGCTTGATACCCCGGTTGCTGCTCCAGTAGGCCATACGTTCCCGGATCGCTTGCTCCCACAACTCCGGCGGGGCGCACACACGTGACACCCATCCCTGCCCGATATTTTTCGCGGCACCCGGTTTCGCGTCCGGTAGCGAAGCGGACAGTTCGCGCACCCGCTCACGCAAGCGGCGATACGCCGCCGTCGAGGGTCCGTTCTCTTTTTCGATATGGGCATTTTCGTCGGGCGCGGGGACGAGTTGCGCGGTGAGTTGCCCCCCGAGGCTCGCGGTCGGTTCGACAATAATAACCGACATATAGCGACGGGCAACGGCTTCGGCGGCGGCAATGGCTCCCGTGCCGCCGCCTAAAATCAGCACGTCGCACGTCGGTTCCACGTCGGACGGGAAGCGGTCCCCTAAAACCACGCGGCGATTTTGTACATCAAGGACCCGTCGCTCCTTCGGAGGGGCGGCAGCATCGGCAGATTCGTTCACAGTGGACATAGCTATCAAAAGAAAAAAAACAGAAGCCAGAAAACGCATACCCGAATGTTACCCCGGCGCGTCAACCTCCTGTTTCTCCATGGTGAAGATACGAAGCAGTTCGAAGTCCAGTTCGACGCCCAAACCCGCGGTCGTCGGAACCAGCGCGGAGCCGCCCTCGATCGGTATGGTCGGCTTGTACATGGCGTCACGGAGCGGGTTCGCGTCCGGTGCTTCATATTCTAACAGACCGACACTGGCTTCGGCACGTCCGGGTTGCCGAAAGTCGGACGCCAGGAAATGGAGCGCGGACGCCAGACTGAACATCGTCCCGGAGACGTGCGGCACAAGGTTCGCCCCGAATGTGGACACTGCCGCACGAATCTTCATGAACTCGCTGATGCCGCCGCAATAAGCAAAATCCGGCATCAGCATCTGTACGCCACCGGTATCCAGAAGCCCTTGGAAACCCCAGCGGGTTTGCTCGCGTCTTCCTGCGGCGATGGGAATGTGAAGTTTCCCCCCGAGTTTACGGTACGCTTCGGGAACATCGAGCGAGAGCGGATCCTCGAACATGGCGAAACGATTCTCCTGAAGTGCCATCCCCACGAGCATCGCTTCGGGGAGATCATAGGCTTGATGCGCGTTCGCGAGGAGATAGGTGTCCGGAAGTGCGGCACGTAGCCCGTGAGCCAAAGCACGGTCGAAAGGCAGGTTGCGACCGATCTGCACCTTCACGGCGCGGAAACCGGCATCTACATATCCCCTCGCTTCATCAATCAGGGTCGGGATCAGGTCGGCTTCAGGAAGATCGCGGAAATAGCATCCTGTCGCATAGCAAGGAATCCGGTCGCGGGTTTTGCCCCCGAGCAATTCGCAAAGGGGGAGCCCCATCGCTTTGCCCTTTAAATCCCAGAGCGCGATGTCTATCGCCGACATCGCAGCAAGCATCGGTCCGCGCCGCGCCCATTCGCGGGACGCCCTCCACATGCTATTCCATAACAGTTCGGTTTGCAGGGGATTTTTGCCGATCAGTTTCGGTGCGTAGAAAGTATTGACCGCGCATTGCGCCATCGCCGCCGGACCCGATGCTTCCCCCCATCCGCTCAAGCCATCGGTGGTAACAATTTGCACCAGAAGTGCCTGACGCGACCCGAATCTACCTTGTGCGTAGCCAAGGATTTCGGGGAGGGGGCACGATAACCGATATGTACGAATCCGCTCTATTTTCAAGACGACGGTAATTTCACTGTCGCAATCTCAAATTCCTTCTCGTGCAATCGAAACGGATTCCACGAATGCCCGTGCGGTTTGCGTGAGCGTTTTCCAGTCGCCCGACTTCAGAACCGCTTTGCTTACCAGGGAACCGCCCGCCGCGACCGCAACGCATCCGGCACGAACGAAATCCCCCACTGTCTGTAAATCCACGCCCCCGGTCGGGATGATCCGTAGTTGTGGCAGGGGCGCGAGTAGTGCCCTGATGAAACCGGGACCGAGGCTATCGGCGGGAAAGATCTTGACAAAGTCCGCGCCAGCTTCGTGTGCGGCGAGTGCCTCGGTCGGCGTGTAGGCTCCGCAGATAATCGGCACGGAATAGCGGTTGCAGAGGGCGATAACGTCCGGTTTCATTACCGGCGTGACCACGAATTTCGCCCCGGCGAGGATCGCCATCCGGCAGGTCTCGGTATCCAAAACGGTGCCGACGCCCATCAGTACCCGGTCACCCAGTTCGGTAGTCACCGCCCGGATCACGTCCAAAGCGTTCGGCGTCGTCATCGTGACTTCCATCGCGGTGACGCCCCCGGCTTCGAGAGCGCGGGCAACGTCCAATAGCTGTGTGGAATCGTCGGCACGGATTACGGCGACCACACCGGGATTCAGGAGTCGGTGAAGTATGTCGTGTTTTTGCATGATTTTGATCGCAGCACGCGCTATGAAAACCCGAGTACGGGGTGCGGCACATACGGTTTTTCCAGCGACGCCATTTCTTCCGAGGTCAGTTTGACCGACAATGCCGCGACTGCGTCCTCAAGGTGATGCGGTTTGGTCGCGCCGATGATCGGTGACGTGACCGGTGCTTTCTGTAGCATCCATGCCAGCGCGACCTGCGCCATCGGCACACCGCGTGTCGCCGCGATCTGTTCGACCCGCTCGACGACGTTCCGGTCCGCGTTCTCGGTGGATACATACAGCGTCTTTCCGAAGGCGTCCGTCTCGGAGCGTTCCGTACTGCGTCGCTCGTCCCAGGCACGGGTCAGATAGCCTCGCGCAAGCGGACTCCACGGAATCACGCCGATGCCTTCCGCCTGACACAGTCCCATCATTTCCCGCTCCTCCTCGCGATAGAGCAGGTTGTAATGGTTCTGCATCGAAACGAACCGCGTCCAATGATGCCGGTCCGCGAGATAGAGTGCCTTGCAGAACTGCCACGAATACATCGACGACGCGCCGATATAGCG
>JACMIS010000481.1 GCA_014381035.1 Armatimonadota bacterium | reverse complement strand
GCCCCTCTTATTGCAAACTGAACGTCGCCGCGATAGCGATCGAGCAGCCCGTTCCGGCGGCTATGGGTACGCCGTCGCCGAACGCAAAGTAGGCGGCGTTGCAGTCTTTTTCGGCGGTGTTGGAGACACCGGCGGACACCGCGCTCCCCGTAGACCATTTGGCGTGACCGTCCGCCAGCAGGTAGTTCGACCCCTCGGAGTGTCGCCCCAGCGGCTTCAGGAAGCGCGGATAATCCACCGCCGCCGTGTTGCGGAAGTAGCCGGTCGCCATCTTCAGGCTCAGGGGCGAAGAGAATGCGCCGACACCGTTAAGTGCCCACGCGTTCCCGGCACCGCTGAGTCCCCAACCGGCGGGTGAGAAGCCAGAGTTCCCCGCGTCGGGTGCGACATACGCGTCGGACGACGGGTCGGTATTCGGGCGGGTGACGCTCCAGTTGTAGCCGGGGTCGGTGTTGCCTTCTACCTCGAACAGAAGCACGGTCTTGGCGGGTGCGTTGTACTTGGCGAGGCTATAACCGTCTACCGTGGCACCGGTCGGGGCGGTGTTGTTGCTGTTGTAGGCATACGAACTGTGCCCCTCGGTGAACGTCTCGTCGTTGGGGCACCCCAGCACTTTGGCACTCTTGTAATACGGGTAGGTTTGTCCCGCCCAGCCGTTCCCGCCGGGGTAGTACCAGTTCACTCCGTTGGGCACCGACTCATCGTAGTCCTGGCTGTACTGCATACACGCCAGCCCCATCTGCTTCACGTTCGACAGACAGGAGACAGCACGCGCTTTTTCACGTGCCTGGGCAAAAACGGGAAATAAGATCGCAGCAAGGATGGCGATGATTGCGATGACGACCAGAAGTTCGATCAATGTGAAACCGGCGGTCAATTGCGGCCTCGGGGTGTTTGTGGTTCGGGCGAAATCCCGGTCTCTGCGGTTGCGGTTCATAGTCAGTTTCCTTTCGTTTCCCTATAGGATGGCGATCAGAGGATCACCGAATCAGGCGTTACGGATCGGCAGACAGTCTGGGCTTCCGTATGCGAACACTTCAGATCACGCATACGGATGTGAGCAAAAAATCGCCTGCATATGTGCTGTTTGATGGTAGGGAAGGGCAGCTCTGCCCATTATCCGTAAACCTTTACGGTAATTACTCGAGATTATAACAGGGGGTTCGGGCTTTGTAAAGGTTTTTCATCAATCGCGCCAAAATTTATTTTGCTCAGGAGGCTTTAACCGGCTTCGATACTGCTGGTGAACAGCAATCATTCGCCCTGACGGAACCAAAGCTATGCCGGTATTTGTAAACCCGGCATTAGTTGTCGGGTGAACAAACGACAGCGACGAAGGGAAAATCGAATGAACAAACAACTTATTTCCATGATAATCGGCGTGACCGTTCTGATTGGTCTCGCTGGGACGGGAACACAGAATCAAGCCAGAGCGATAGGAGGGCAGACGAAGATGGCAGGTGCTGGCAAAGCGGGGGGAGTATATGTTGCGCCGTTGCCAATAGAAAAGACCGCTCCGGCGTTGGGAACTAATGGCACATGGATCAATGGCAGCCCGACGACCATCGCTGCGCAGAAGGGTAAGGTCGTAATACTCACATTCTGGACCCATGGTTGCATAAATTGTAAGAGGACTCTCCCGTTCTGGAATAGCTGGGCTAAGCAATACTCCGGCAAAGACGTGACCGTCCTGTCGGTTCACACGCCGGAACTGAAGTTCGAGCGCAACGTCGAGAACGTCCGCCGATTCACCAGAGAGCGCGGGTTGCTATTTCCGGTCGTGACCGATAACGATTTTAAGTCCTGGAATGCTTACGGCGTCGAGGCTTGGCCAACTACAATACTGATCGATAAGCGTGGTCGCATCCGGGCTCGTTGGGAGGGTGAACTCGACTGGCAAGGGAACGGCGAGTATAAAAAGGTCGAGACCGCTATCGAGCAACTCCGTAAGGAGAATTAAAGGGTGCCGTCCCTTCTTTTTCCCGATGCCATGCGAACAAGAACTCTCTGCGCTGGGTAGGGCGACAGTGGGTGAAATAAAGCATCAGTGGTCCACGATCATAGTGTTTCGGAAGGGAGTAATCGAATACGAAGGTAAATCAGACGGATCTGACGAATCAAACTGCATGGGAATCTATGCACATTTGACGACATGGCGCGGTGTACCGGTCGTGGATTGGTCATCGGCAACCGACGAATCACTTATGGGAGACAGGTTTTATCGGATCGGCACCGACTGGGACGAGGAAGAACCCTGGCTGGACCAGTTCGCCCTGTTTCTCACGCGACCGGGTGTTTCACGAGTCACCGGCTTGATCGTGGGGTTCTGGGGGGAGGAAGACGGTCAGTTGCCACACATCGTCGAGGCGATTGCCGGAGCACGCGAGAAACTTACCAGTCTCAGTGCCCTGTTCATCGGCGATATTATCGGCGATGAAAACGAAATATCCTGGATTCGTCAGACGGACCTGTCACCGTTGCTGACCGCTTATCCCGCACTGGAACATCTGGGGGTCCGTGGAACGCAGGGGCTTTCGCTGGGCATCCCGAAACTCACGGGTTTGAAGTCGCTTACCATCGAAAGTGGCGGTTTGCCGGTGTCGGTCATCGAGGAAGTGAGCGGGGCGGAACTGCCGATGCTCGAACATCTCGAACTGTATCTCGGCACGAACGGTTACGGGGGTGATTCCAGTGTGGACGATTTGCAGACGATCTTCCAACATGGTCCGGAGAAATGGCCCCGACTAACCTATCTAGGTCTACGTGACTGCGAGTACGCGGACGGATTGGCGGGCGCAGTCGCGGCGGATGGCGGTGTACCCGTACTCCGGCATGTGAAAACCCTTGACCTTTCGCTGGGGACGCTCGGGGACGGTGGCGTACGAGCATTGGCGGAGTGTCCTTCGGTGGCGCGGCTCGTGAAACTGGACATCCATCGCCACTATGCGTCCGAGGCGAGCGTGGCACTGCTCACCGGTCTTGGAATCACGGTAGACGCGAGCGATGCGCAGGGCGAAGCCGACGAAGATGACCGGTATGTTGCGGTCAGTGAATGAGTCGCGAACGGTTCGTCGTTCTCGCCAACCCCGGAAGTAACCGCGTTTCATTTTTCAATGACGCGCTGATGCGGCGTGGCAAGAAACCCGCTGTGGTCGTTCCTTGGCTCGATTTTTTGCGCGGAGAGATACGGCTTGATCGCCTGTTACAACCCGGCGACTATGTCCGAATCGAGTCGCCGGGGCGCGACGCGGCAGTCGAGGCGGCAGTG
>JACMIS010000480.1 GCA_014381035.1 Armatimonadota bacterium | reverse complement strand
TGCCGCCAGCGCGCGACCGCACCAGGACACCCCCGGTGGCGGTGGCTCCAGTAGCGGCGGCGGCTACGGCGGCGGTGATAGCGGTGGACGCGGTAACGGACGCGGTGGACGCGGCGGGTACGATAACGACCGCTATTAGGCGTGTTTCCGGTGTAACGATTGAAGGCGAGGCGTAAAAACGTCTCGCCTTCGTATTTGTAACCGTCGGTATGTTGCGAGTGTCTTGTTTATATGCTCACCCTGCCGGAAGAACTTTTACTCCTCGCCCTCGACGACAGGGCAGGCACGGACAACCTCGGCGTTTACCTCGACCGCGCTTTGATCGCCGCCGCGCTACTGGATTTAATCCTGCAAGGACGTATCGTGCGGCGCGAACCGGGAGCGTATGCCTCCGAGTCGAACCATGAGAACGTCTATCCTCGTTTCGATCAGAATGAATACTCCTACTGCGTTTCACCGCACGCAACACCTACCGGGAGAACGTACCTCGACCACGTTTTGGCGACAATTGCGAAACACCCGATAGCGGATCAATTGCACTCGTTCAAAACCCTGACACTCGTCTATGTTGACCGGACGAACGTTTTAAACCCCAATATCTATTCTGCCCCGCCAGACCAACGGCTGCTCGCCGGGCAAGACCTGTTAGCAAGGGAACAGCTTGTCGAAACAGAATCCCGGTTCCTGTTTTTTCGGAACACCACACTACCGCAGGGCAACCGCACTACAGGGGAAGGCGAACTACGCAATCAGTTGCGACAGGGATTGCGGAACGGATTCTCTCAACCCGACGAGCGATTACGCGCACTGCTCCTGCTCATAAAAAGCACCGGGCTTATCGCAGAAGTCTGGGGCAAAGAAGATTTCGACGCCGCAGATTGGCGCGTATCGCAAACCTTGCGGCTGACGATGGAACCCGACTCCCTTCTCGCCGACGCCCACCGTTACATCGTTTCCGGCATTGGCGAAGACGATCTGGCACCGCTATACCGGTGAGCGGTCGTCAATCGTTCTTGCGCATCTCTTGCGCTCGCATCGGCATGGCGTCTATTGTGCGAAACAGGTCTGGGATCGTTGGAAAGGTGCGCGAGGCGGTTTTGATACCGGTATCTTTGCCGACGAGGTAGAACGCGGGGGCACCGCCGAGTCGTTCGATGGTCGCGCAGTTTTCGTCGCGCAGAACGTGGAAACCGTTCGGTAGATTACCCGGCTTTTCCTCACTACGCGTGATTGCCAGAACGGTCAGGTCGCGCTCGGCGAACTCCCCTGCTTGCTTGACCGCGCCCGCCAGCCACGCCCTCCCCGCGTCGTTCAACAACAATAGGACGACACGCCGCTTCCGCAGAAACGAACCGTACTCCACGCGCCGCCCGGTCCGGACGTCCGGCAAACCGAATCCCGGCACTGTTCCTCCCGCTTTTAATAACTCCATTTCCTCTTCCCTTTCTTTGTGTCCTTTGTGATTAAATCTACGCGACAGCGCCACCACACGACGATCCCGCGCCCGCCGTGCAACCGTAGCAGTGCGCCCCGGTCACAATCGCCCGACGCGCGAGCAGAAAGGCGTCGAAATCACGGATATGTCGGGGCATTTCGGGTTCGACGGGCAATTCGAGCATCTGGTTGAAGTCGCAATCGTACAGTGTTCCCTGGTACCCGACTGACACCAGCGAACGGCACATTACGTTCGCTGCGGCTCCAGGATTGAACGCGCCCGCCAACTTCGTCATGTATTTCTCGTAGTTTCCCGAACGCTCCAGAAAATGTTTGAACCGCGCGATTGGAAGGTTGGTGAGCGTGAACAGATTCGTGAAAACGATACCGTAGCGGGTTTGCAGTTCGTGCCGGTATTCGGTTTCCATCGCGGTCTGGTCGGGCGGCAGGAACGCACCGTTCGGGTTGTAGACGAGATTCAGCGTCAAGCCGGAGCCCTCGACACCGTAACCGAGAGAGTTGAGCAGATGTAGCCCTTCGACGCTTTTGTCGAACACCCCCAAGCCGCGCTGTCGGTCGGTGCGCTCGGCGAGATAATACGGAAGCGACGCGACGATCTCGACCCGGTTTGCGGCTAAGAATTGCGCCAGACCGTCCTGCCCCGGCTCGAACAAAATCGTCAGGTTGCATCGGTCAATGACGTGCCGCCCGAGGTTTCGTGCCGACTCCGCCAGGTAGCGGAAGTGCGGGTTTAGTTCGGGGGCGCCACCGGTTATGTCGAGGGTTCCGATAGCGGGATGGTTGCGCAACGCCTGTATGACCAACTCCGCAGTCTCGCGGGTCATTTCCTCGGTGCGATTGGGTCCGGCATCTACGTGGCAATGCTTGCACGCCTGATTACATCGTTTGCCGACATTGACCTGGAGGGTCGACACGCCGGTCGCGGTCAGCGGAAACAGATCCGCGCCTGCGAGCATTTGCGCGAACGTGGGCAGAAGTTTTGCTCCCATCGGGCGTTACATCGAAACCTTATCTACTGCATTCAGGGTCTGTAAGCCGTGTATCAGGGTCGCGCCACCGCGGATGCCGCTCGCGACATGGATCGCTTCCACCATTTGCGCGGTGCTGATGCCGTTTTCGAGGCAGGTCTGCGCGAAGGAGTCAATACAGTACGGGCAGGGGATCGCATGGGCGACGGCAAGCCCGATCAACGCCTTCTCGCGTTTCGTCAGTTCTCCGGCTTCCAATGTCGCGCTGTAGTACGTGAAAAACTTTTCTGTCAGGTCGGGGCGTTCGCGACCGATCTCTCCGAACCGGGATAAATCGTCGTCATTGTAATAGTCTGCCATTCGTGCTTCTTTTCCGGTGTGAATTTTCTCATTTATCCTACCCGAACCGGGACAATTTAACGACCAACACAGTATGAATGTATATACCATATACAAATATGTGAATGGCATGCTGTTTGCATAATAGAAATTCATCTGGGGGCGAAAAACAAAGCCGTTGCTTCCCGGTCCAATCACGGGATAAGGATACACAGAAAAAGAATGGAAAAGACACCAGAGTTCTTGCGGCGATTGTGCCGATTCAACGACGAAGTTCGCCAGGTGATCGCACGGACTGCCGCACCCTCACCAGCGACACGGGAACGATTCGCCGCCTGCGAGGATGCGGAGCGGGATTTACGGGGTGCGTCCGAACGGCGTGAGGAGGCAGAGCGTGCCCTCCGCGTAGCGGAACGTCTTGCTGAGGCGGCACGAAGCGCATGGCAGGAGGCAGAAATCGACCAACGAATCGCCCGCGCCAACGCGGAAGCACAGGTATGGGCGTTCATCGCGCAGAGTGAGGAGACGACCAGAATGCAATTGCTCTGGAACGACCCCGCCGCGGCGAAGCCGACGTGGCAGGCACCAGCAACGCGCCCGGCGTTGACCAATCAGTTCTTCAGCATCGCCCGCGTCCACGACAACACATACCGGTTCTTCACTATAGCGCATCGTTAGGTGGTTAGGTGGCCGGGTCGTTGGGTAATTAGGTGTTCGCTTCCCGTATCTGGCATCAGTAGCGACCCGGCGATCCAACAACCCGGCCACCTAACCCGTTGACAATTCGCGAACGCCCGGCGCATAATCGGCGTACATAGCGGAGTATGGTTCAAAAGGCTGATCACACGACAGGGACGAAAGCCGGGCGTATGGTTCCCGAAGTATCACTGGGGCAACGAGAGCGGGCCATTTCGGGCACGGTTCGTCTGGGGAAACGCACCAAATTACTCGCACCGACGCTTGCGCCTGGTGCGATTGTCGTGCTCGACCATCCCGACCTGGATAGTGTCGCCGCCCGCACCCTGATCTCGGCACGTCCGCTCGCGGTGATCAACAACGCGCCGTTCGTCTCCGGTCGCTACCCGAACCGGGGACCCGCTTTGCTCCTTCATGCAGGAATCACGCTTTACGAACGCGGCGGCGGGACGGATGATCTGTTCACCATGTTGCGCGACGGCGAGTCTGCGGTACTTTCGGGGGAAACGCTGGAACAATCCGCGACCAAGATCCGCTTGATGCCCTTTTCGTCCGCGCTTTTGGACGAAAAGATGCGCACCGCACGGGCGAACCTGAACGACGCGCTCTCGGACTTCGCCCAAAATACCCTCCGCTACCTCGACCGTGAGGAAGAACGCGCCCTGCTACTCGACCCGGTGTCAGTCCCACAAACGCGGACCGCACTCGCTGGTCGCGCGGTACTCATCGTGGTGCGCGGAGACGGCTACGAGGAGGATCTCGCGCAATTGGGGCTATTTTTGCGTGAGCAAAACCCGGCGGTCATTGCGGTAGATGGTGCCGCCGACGCATTGCTCGCCCTCGGTGTGCGCCCCGATATTGTTCTGGGCGACATGGACTCTATTTCCGACGCCGGGTTGAAATGCGGCGCGGAATTGATCGTCCATGCGTATGCGCGGGTGCAAACGGACGACAGCGTAGTCGCGCCCGGTCTGGAGCGTGTTCACGCACTGAGCCTTGAGGCACAAACATTCCCGGTCGCCGGGACTTCGGAAGATGCCGCGCTTCTTCTCGCCTATGAGCGCGGAGCGGATCTGATCGTTGCTGTCGGCACCCACTCCCATTTGGAAGATTTTCTCGACAAAGGGCGCGGCGGGATGGCGTCCACGTTTCTGGTTCGTCTCAAAGTCGGGAGTCGCCTCGTGGATGCACGCGGCGTCTCGCGACTGTACGCACGGCGACAACGGCTCGCGCCCCTCATGGCCAGTCTCGCCATCTGCGCCGCCTTCCCGATGGTCGTCCTTTTTGCCAACACGTCGGTCGGACAACACCTGTGGCGTTCACTGATTGTTTGGCTTCGGCTTCATTTTGGCTAATACCAACTTAATCCCATATGGCACCGACCAAAAGAGTGAACCAAATTGTTCCCCTCGCGGTTTTGAGCGAAATGGCGTATAATAAGCGGTTCTAAAAACCGTTTCGGAAAGCGTGTGAGCAACGTGTCTTTTTGGCAGAAAATAACCGATAAATTTTCCACGAGCGACCAAACCAGTGGCGATGCCGGTTTGGTCGAGGCGGCGCGACGTGGCGACCGTCGCGCGTTCGACATGCTGGTATCTACCTATCAGGCGCAACTTAAAGGGTTTATAGGGCGACGCGTCGGCGCGGAAGCGGTAGATGATTTGGCGCAGGATGTCTGGATCGGCGTATGGAACGCGTTACCACGCTTTGAACGTCGCGCCTGTTTCCGAACCTTTTTGTACGGCGTCGCGGTGCATAAATGTATGGATTACCATCGGGGACAAAAGCGGTCCGGTGGCGCGGTGTCTTCGTCTGCCTTGACGGAAGGCGTGATGAACGCAGCGATGTCGGCATCGCCGACCGGTGATATGACCGCGTACAAGACACCGGAAGAGCTGTACGCCGCCGCCGAATCACGGGAAACCGTGCGAATCGTAGTAGATACGTTGCCGCAAGCGCAACGCGAGGTTCTGGATTTATATTACTGGGCGGAATTGACTCTGCCCGAAATTTCTCGTGTATTGGATAGGAACCTGAATACGGTCAAGTATCAGTTTTATCGAGGACACGATCTCGTCGCACAAGGAATGGCGGGAGTAGAACGAATGGCGGCGGTTTCCGCGGCACGTTCGGAGGACGCTCCCACAGTACCTGCCCAACGCAAAATGAATTATCAGACAGCGGCAAGGGCAAGGGGATAAACATGCATTGCACTGAACATGACCAGGATATTTTTCTGTTACAACACGGCGAACTTTCCCCGTGGCGTGCTTTTTGGGTAGAACGCCATCTGCAATCCTGCCCGCATTGCCAGGAAAAGCAGGCGGAGTTTTCGCGCGTTTCCCGGCTTGTCGCCGGCGCGATCCGTCAGGACGCGGGAATGTCGCCTTTCCTGTTTCGTGGCGAGTCACCCGTCGCGCCTACGCTCGCACCGATCACGCCGGTTCATTTTACGCCCACCTACCGCCGTCCGTATCGTCCGGCGTTTGTCGCGGCGGTGAGTTTGCTCGCGGCGATGATTGCGGCGGGAGCCTATGCGTACAAAGCAATGGCACTCACCCCTATCGCTGATGCCGATAACCTGCCGCTGAACACCTTTCAGGCGAGCAACGGTTTTTCCTTGAAAGCGTCGCAAAAGGCGAAAGATGCGCAGGGTAACCCGACTATATTTCCGTATTCGACGCCCAATATGAACGACCATTGTGAAAAGTAAGTGATCCAACCATGTCAATGACGACGGAACCGAAAAACGATGCCTCTAAAGACGCGCCCTGGGAGAAGACAGAAAATCCCCCCTCCCGGCGGCGCATCCTTCTTTACGCCGCCGCGCCGGTGGCGTTACTTGTCCTTCTGATGACGGGGGTGCGATTTGTCACCGAAGCCGCGCAAAAGTTGGAAGCGAACGCCGACGCGAAGGATGAGCAGGCGTTGAAATCCATGCGTCCCAACGACCCGGCTTCCCGTCCTACGCCTATTCCTGTCAAAACGTATCAGGCGGATAAGGTGACGCAAACCGCACTGGAAACCGTTGTACGCGGGCAACTGAAAGCCATCGAGGAACAGGATTTCGAGAGGGCTCTGACATTTGCGGTCCCCGGCATGCGTAAGGCGACGCAGCCGAATCAGTTTGGCAGCATGATCCGTAGCAGCTACTCTACGATGACTTCCCCGAAGAAGATCACGTTGCTTCCGGCGAAGATTCAGGAACGACCAGGAACAATCCGTCAGGCACTCGTGGGAGCGACGATAATATCCCGGACGGGGGCTGTCTCTCGATATGTTTACATAATCGTCCGTGAAACCGATGGCTGGAAGATCGCCGGTGTTGTGCCGGATCGAAACGAGATGATGGACCGCAAGGAAAATAGTGCCCCGATGCCGCGTCAGGGTATTTCGGATGACTTGCGCGATCTGTAAACGCACTTCAGGTGAATCGAGAGCGGAGCGACGATACAATACGGTTCGGGAAACTCGCTTATGCCGACCGCTGTGGAACCAATATCGCCGCCGCCTTCGAAAGCACTACCGCTTGGCTCTTCGACCAGAGGCGACAAATCATTCTATGTCACCGGTGGCACTCTGCCGCCTACCGCGCCCTCTTATGTTACGCGGCAGGCGGATACCGACCTGTACGAAGCGTTGAATGACGGGCAGTTCTGCTACGTATTGAACACGCGACAGATCGGAAAATCCAGTTTGATGATCCGCACGGTACGTCGTCTCAAGGACGATGGGGCGGCGGTCGTCGTGCTCGATCTCACTGCTGTCGGGCAAAACCTTTCCGCCGAGCAGTGGTACGATGGGTTGATCGCACTACTGGGCGAGCAACTAAATCTGGAAGACGAGTGTGAGCGGTTCTGGCGTGCAAACGGGAGACTGGGTCCGTTACAACGCTTCTTCGCTACCCTCAAGGAAGTGGTCCTGCCTGCTATCCCGAATCGCTCCCTGATCCTGTTCGTGGATGAGATTGACTCGGTGCGTTCGCTGCCCTTTTCGGCGGATGAGTTCTTTGCCGGGATTCGGGAGTGCTACAACCGTCGCGTTCAGGACCCCACCTACAACCGCCTTACCTTCTGTATCATCGGCGTCGCGACGCCCGCCGACCTGATTCAGGATACACGCATGTCGCCGTTCAATATCGGGCGGCGTGTCAAACTGATGGATTTCCAGACAACGGAAGCCGCCCCACTCGCGCAGGGAATGGGACCGAGTGGCGACAAGTTATTAGAGCGCGTGCTGTACTGGACGGCGGGGCACCCTTACCTGACGCAACGCTTATGCCGCGAAATCTCCCGCGAGCAGTGCCAGACGATTGCTGGGATAGATCAACTCACCGAACGGCATTTTCTTTCCAAACGTGCGCTCGATAGCGACGATAACCTGTCGTTTGTGCAAAACCGCCTGCTCCGCTCCGAGACTCCCCTCGCCGACGTACTCGACTTTTACGGGAAACTGCGACGCGGCGACCGGATCAAGGACGATGAGACGAACCCGCTTTGCGGATTGCTTCGTCTCGCGGGAATCGCCACGGTCGACGAGCGAACGAATCTATTGCGCCTCCGAAACAGGATCTACGAGACGGTGTTTGACCGCGACTGGGTTCAACGCAACATGCCGGATGCCGAACTGCGCCGCCAGCGGCAGACGGCGTTCACCGCCCGAATGCAGGTGGGGTCGGTCGCGGCGGTCGTTATCGTCGCTCTCGGGGTACTCTCGGGGCAACTGTTCCAGAAAGCGGAGGAGGCACGCAACGCGGCAAGTCTGGCGCGAAACGAGCAGATCCGCGCCGAGAACGAACGTAACCGCGCCAACCTCGCCGAAGAGGTCGCCAAAAAGAACCAGCAACGCGCCGAGGACAGCACAAAGGCTGCCCGAGAAAGCGCGCAACAGACACGCACCAGTGCGAACGCCGCGATATTGAGTGAGCGACGTGCCAAAGAGGGTGAGTCGAAAGCGGTTCAAGCGGAAAAGGAAGCGTTGGCGCAACGAAACCGTGCCGACGCCGCCGCCCGCGCCGCTCGCGACAGCGCGACACAAGCCGAACTCGCGAAGAACGATGCCTTGAAGCAGAAGCGTCTCGCGGAGGCACGTGGCGAAGATTCCGACACGCAGCGCAAGGAAGCATTGCGCCAGACCGAAGCGGCGGAGACCCAGCGCCAACGCGCCGAAACGGAAAATAAAAAAGCCAACATCGCCGCCGAAGAAGCAAGTCTCGCCCGGTTCGCCGCCGAACAACAACGGCGCAACGCCGATGAGCAACGCAAAAACGCGGATGAGCAACGCAAAAACGCGGAATTGTCTCTGGAGCGGTTGAACGACTACAACCGTCGGCGTAGCGAGCAGTTGCGCGTTCGGATCGCGAATAATCCGTATGACATCGCCTCCCCTATAGAACTCGCCGCGCTTTATTTTGAATTAGCCGCGATCTACGATGACGTAGAAAACCGTGCCAAATCGCTCGACAATTACGCGGAAGCAGCAAAGGCATTCGGCATCGTCCTGAAGCGCAAACCAGGAGATTATCCCTCACTGGTTCAGCGCGGCTTTTGCTACATGAAGATGCGACAATATGACAACGCCATCGCCGATTTTACGGCGTGCATCACCCAGCGTCCCAAGGAGGCAGGGTCGGCGTATCTGAATCGGGCGCGGTCCTACCAGCAGACCGGCAAATACAACGACGCGCTGCGCGATCTTGCCCTGCTCGAAAAAAATGAGCCCGTGCAGATGGATTATCTGCTTCGCGGTCAGTGTTTGATGGCGGTCGGTTTGTTTGAGCAAGCCGTGGAATCGTTCTCGCACGAGTTGAAAAAGCCGAACCCCGCCGCCGCCGCCGAAGGGTATATCTGGATCGGGGATGCTCGCCGCCTGCAGGGTCAATACGATGCCGCTTACTCCGCCTACACCCGCTACCAGGAGTTGCATCCCGAGGTAGAAAACGTCTACCGGTCGCGGATTGACTGCCTGATGGGAGGCAAACGTTGGAAAGAGGTGGCGCGGGAGTGCGTTCGCTATAGCCAGCGGTTCCCCCGCACGGGAGTCATGTATCCGTGGCATGCCTACGCGTTACTGCATCAGAACGACCTTGCTGGCTACCGCTCCCTGTGCTTTGAAGCGATGGACCGATTCGGGGACGAAAATAGTTCGCCGGAGAACGCTAATTTCGCAGCTTGGACATGCGCCCTTGGTGCGAATGGCTTGTCCGATTACCGGGTGCCACTGCGCATCGCCCAAAAAGCGGTCGCGGATGCGCAAACACAGGTCGCCAGCGGTGGGGCGAATAAAGCGGACCCGCTCGGCGCGCTCTGGGCAAACCGCAATACGCTTGCCGCCCTTCTACTCCGCGCCGGAAAGTACGAGAGTGCCGTGCGCGAGTTAGAAGCATGCGAGGCGATGCCGCGCCCGTTCACGTCGGACAACCGGTTCAGTGATTACATCCTGTTCGTTTTGCTTCATAAACGTACCAAAAACCAGGTGCAAGCTGAGCGGTATCTGCGGATGATACGCGCTCTGCCGCCCTCACAGGATATAGAAACTATCGTGGAACAACAGCTATTTCTTCGTGAATCGAACCAATTACTGAAAAACAACGAATGAATGTATTAGGCATCGAAACATCGTGCGACGAGACTGCGGTCGCGGTCGTGCAAGACGGACGGCGGATACTCTCCTCTGTTATCGCCTCCCAAATAGCGGAACACGCCCGCTTCGGGGGGGTGGTGCCGGAAGTGGCGTCGCGCCGCCATGTCGAGGCGATAAACAAGGTGATCCGCGCTGCCCTTTCCGATGCACACATCACTACTCGTGAGATCGATCTGATCGCCGTGACTAACCGCCCCGGTCTGTTGGGCGCACTTCTGGTCGGGGTGTCGGCGGCGAAAGCGATGGCGATGGCACTCGGTGTCCCGCTGGTCGGAATCCATCATATCGAAGCCCATCTTTACGCGAACTTTCTGACCCCGGCGGGAGAGGAGTTCCCACTATCCGAAGCCGATTTTCCGGCTGTCGCGCTCGTGGTATCGGGCGGGCATACGGACCTGTTCCATCTGCGTGATCACGGCGAATACCGCCTGCTCGGGCGCACCCGCGACGACGCCGCCGGGGAGGCGTTCGACAAATGTGCCCGCCTGATGGGACTGTCCTACCCCGGCGGTCCGGCGATTCAGGAAGCAGCGGAAGGCGGCGACGCCAAAGCAGTAAAGCTCCCCCGCGCCTACCTTCCCGACACGTACGAGTTTTCTTTCAGCGGGTTGAAGACCGCCGTGCGAAACGTCCTCCACGGAACAACGAACAAGATTCACGGGTCGGGCAGTAGCATGGAAGCACCCTCGACACCCAACACCCAACACAGCGGAAACGCAGTTCCGGCGAACCCAACACCCAACATTCCCGATCTCGCCGCGTCGTTCCAGGAGGCGGTGGTGGATGTGCTGGTGCGGAAGACCGTTGCGGCGGCACGGGACACGGGCGTAGAGCGGGTGTTTCTCGCCGGGGGGGTTGCCGCGAACACCCGTCTACGGGAACGGATGAGTGCGGCTTGCGAAGCGGCGGGGCTTCGCCTGTTTTACCCGCCCGCTGTGCTTTGTACCGACAACGGCGCGATGATCGCGGCAGCGGGCTTTTTCTACTACGAATCGGGGCGGGGGCAAGGCGACCTCGCCCTGACGGCTCTGCCCAGTGAACCGCTCGCGCTCCTATCCGGGTAAGTATCAAACCTGGTAATTCGGACTATTTTTCAATCTATTGAAATACCGTTGACAAAATTATCGCCCGTATGCTACAGTTGTAACTGTGTGATCTCCTTTCCTCTCCACACAAAGATTGTGGAAGCGGCGAAATCCTACGTGGTTTCGCCGCTATTTTATTTGCTGCCTTCGCGCCACTCGGAAACTACTTACGGCGGCGGCGGTGCAGGGCTACAGCGGCGACCGGTATCCCGGCAAGAGCGAACAGTGCAAGCGCGTTCGTTTCCGGCACCGTCACCGCAACGCCCGCCATCCGCACGTTGTCCAAAAAACCGGTGTCGGCACCGTTGCGGTATTCGCCACGAATGCGAAGGGCGGTGACGTTAGACAGCACGGATTGGAACTGTACTGGTGTCGGGACTGCCCCCCCGAGCGTCGTCACGCGCCACGGGGCGGTCTCGTCCAGGACGATGTTGTTCGCCGTCCATCCTGTCGTCGCACTCGCGAGTTCCGCGACCAGTGTCGTGCCGTTCCCCACGAGTGTGACCGTCGGCATTGGTGCAGCATTTGGCACCTGATTGGAGCGAATATCATACGAAAGGCTGCCGCCGTAAAAATCGGATTTGCTTCCGAGGAATTTCGCCGGTGCGACGAACGCCCAGAAGCTGCCCGCGCCTTGATCAACGACCGAAACGGTTCCACCCGGATTTCCTCCGGCAGGCACCCATGTCGGTGTGCCACCGTCGTTGAACTCGCCCCATCCTTCGGTGTCGGCGTCGAACGTGCTGGTAACGAGTTGAGCGTGTGCCATCACGGACGAGACCAGCAGCACGGAAAGTAACCCTGCCGCACGGACGGCGGTCAAACAACGGGCGCGGATGGTGCCGGTGTCCGGTTCCGAGCGACGGGCGAGAAAGTATGCGTGAGAAAGTGACATAGAACGGTACTCCTTAGGCACTCATCCTACGCGGCAAGCGTTAAATAATCGTTAGTTTCCCAGCACATTTTACGGAACTCGCGAAAATCCGTCGGCGAGCCACGATTTGCGTGCATTCCCTGCGACGTATCAAAAAATCGGGAATGATTCGCGTGTTTTATTCGGGCAGGATGCTACGCCTATGGCGTCGAAACATAGCCGTATATGAGTGTCACGCTTCGGGATGAAACCAAGGAAACCCACCTGTATTTTGTGCGACACGGACAAGCCGTCGTCAACGTGACCAAAGTGATGGGCGGTCCCAAAGGGGACATCGGGCTAACGATGCTCGGCAGGGCACAGGCGGAGCGGTTGCGTGGTCGCCTGGCGTCCGGCGAGATTTCGGCGGACGTTTTACTCGCTTCCTCCCTGCCCCGTGCCCGCGAAACGGCGGAGATTATTGCGCCCGCACTCGGTCTGCCGGTGTTGCTGGACGACGATCTGCATGAACTGCGTGTCGGACCGGACGCGGATGGTCTGTCGCTGCAAGAGTACACGCGACGGTTCGGTTGGGTCGAAATCTCGGACAATCCACTCATTCCGGTGGACCCGCAGGGCGAATCCTGGGCGCGATTCATGCTACGCGTCGGCGAGACATTGACCCGGATAGCCCGCGAGCACTTCGGACGAACAGTGGTCATTGTGTGCCATGGCGGCGTGATTGACGGTTCGCTCGTACATTTCTTCGGCATGAACGCGCATGCTTTCCCCGCTGCACGGTTGCATACGTTGAACACTTCGCTGACACACTGGACCTATTCCGCACGTAAAGGGAAATGGGGATGGCGGCTAAACTATTACAATGACACCCGTCACCTCGAAGGGTTGACCGCGACAGCACTTCTCCCGGACGCCGAGCCGGTGCCGACCGAGCAGTGATCTCAGTCTTGATTAGCAGAAAGCGAGCCTCGCCCGCGTATGCAAGAAACTAACGAACCCATTCCTGACGCTACACCAGCGTCCACGCCCCGACGTTCGGCAACCCTTCCGCCCGGCGTTCTTTTTGCTGGTGCCGCGCTACTGGCGTTCCTGCTCACCGTCGCCCTGTTCTGGTGGAACGCCCGCCCGCAAACCTATCCGCTCCGCATGACGGCGGGCGATAAACTCGGCCGGCGCTTTCAGATCGCGCAGGTGCTCGCCCGCGAGGTAGAACGGTACCAGGTGCGCGTATCGTTCGCGGAAACCGGCGGATCGTCGGAGGCTCTGGAGATGATCTCGGCGGGCAAACTCGACTGTGCTTTGATACAGGGCGGAATCGGCACGCAACCCCATGTCCGTCAGATAGCCTCTATCGCGCAGGAGCCGCTCCATCTTCTCGTGAAGCGCGAGCTGGCAGACGGGGTAACAGCGAGGGGGTTACCCGCATTGCGCGGCAAACGTATCAACCTGTCTACGAAAGGAAGTGGCACACGCCGGATCGCGACCCTTGCGCTCGATTTCGCGGATCTGCACGCCGGACATGATTTCACGGACGAGGATGTTTCCTACAAACAGTTGGAAGCCCGCGCCTACATTCATCTCCCCGACGCGCTGTTCACCGTCTCGCTGATCCCATCGCCTGTGGTGGAGCGATTGGTACACAAACACGGCTATGTACTGGTGCCCATCCCTTTCGCCCGAGCACTCTCCTTGCGGCATCCTACGCTGCACGAAGTAACGATTCCGGCGTTCGCGTATGGCGTTACACCCGCGCCGACACCCCCGACTCCCCTAACGACCATTGGAACGCAACTCCTTCTCGTCGCTCACGATAGCGTGCCGGACGAGGCGGTCAAACATCTGCTTGAAGCGACCTTTGATGGAAACTTCTCCCGTGACGCAACGCTTCCCGGGCTGACTGAATCGGGCTCTCTGTCCACACCGGAAATGCCGATCCATCCCGGCGCAATCGCGTATCGCGACCGCAATGAGCCGGTCGTCACCAGCGATTTCGTACAAGGGTTGGAAGACGGAAAGTCGCTGATCATCTCTATTCTGGTGGCGGGTTATTTCGTGTACCGCTGGTGGCGGCAACGGCGCTATAGTGGCTTCGACGTGTATATGGGTGAAGTAACACGCATCGAGCGTGCCGCACTGGTGCTGGAAGCCGAAGCGACCCCGGATGTGCGCGAGTTGATGCGCCTTCGCAACGAGTTGGGTGAGATGAAAACAAACGCGCTGGAAAAGTATACACGCGGCGAGCTCAAAAGCGAGGAGCTGATGTCGGCGTTTCTCACGCACGTCGCCGACGTGCGTGGCTACCTGTCCGCCCTGATCTTAGCCGAACGCGAACGCATCTCCGAACTGTCCCGCGACACCCTTCCCGACGCCGAGCAGACGGCGCGGTTCCGAGCGGAATGGGAACGAAGTAAGAAGTAGGGTACAGGGGTTCGTCGGGCGGCTCACCGCCCGACGAATCTCCGTACCCTATCTCCTACTCCCTACCCACCAGCATTTCTCTCGCCCGCGCGTGCTCCTCGTAGCGAGTGATGCGTTCATCCAGGGCGACGCGACCGCCGCGAATCGTGTTCAGGACCGAGCCGACGCGTCCTTCGACCTGACCGAGTGCCTCGGCGACATTTGCCTCAAGCGCGACCAGAGTTTCGCGGGCATACTCGTCCGCGCCGCGCCGGATCTCGTCCGCCTCCTGCTCTGCCGAGCGCAAAATCTCGCGCGATTGCGCGGTAGCGATGCGGGCGATCTCGGACTCATCCACCAGTGCCACGGAGTGGGCTTCGGCTTGCTCCCGCGTGGTTCGGGCGTGGTGCTCGGCTTCTTCTTGCAGGGCGAGTGCGCGGGCGTCCGCGTTGGACTTAACCGATTCTGCGTGCGCCATCCCCTCGGCGACCGCCGCCTCCGCCTGTTGCCGAGCGGAAGCGACAATTCGTGTCGCCTCCGCCTTGGCTTCGGCTAAAAACCGCTCCGCATCGGAATGCGCGGACCCGATCACGGATGTCGCTTCGGAGTGCGCGTTACTCATGATCTGCTCGGAGTTTTGCGCGATCTTACCGGCGCGGCGCAGGTCATCCGGTAGCGAGGCACGAATTTTATTGACGAGCATATAAAACTCTTCGTCATTAAAGCGGAACCACCCGAAGATCGGCTTGGATTCTTCGAGCAGGGCTTCTAACTGGTCGAGTGTGGACAGCGTTTCGATTGATTTGGAATCTTTATTCATTTGGTGGGACGATACAATAAATTCTTAATTATGGCAACCGTTCGGAACGCAATTCATCGGGCTGTTGCGCAAACTTCGCTCGTAGCGCGACCGCGACCGTATCCGGCACCAGCGCGGCCAGGTCGCCGTTCAGTCGCGCGATCTCTTTCACGATAGACGATGACAGGTAGAGATGATGCGCACTGGTCATCAGAAACAGCGTTTCTATGTCCGGGGCGAGATGACGGTTGGCGAGTGCCATCTGAAACTCATACTCAAAGTCGGACACGGCGCGTAGCCCCTTGATGATCACCTTGGCCCCGTTTCGTCGCGCAAAATCCACGAGCATCCCGTCGAACGGCTCCGCGGTAACATTCGTCATATTCTGGCACGTTTCCTGCAAAAGCGCGACACGCTCTTCGACGGAAAATAAGGGCTGCTTCTGGGAGTTGCGCCCGACGGCGATGATGACGCGATCAAAAAGTCGGGAGGCGCGGGCGATCACATCCGCGTGACCGTTGGTAGCCGGATCGAACGAACCGGGATAAATAGCGGTGTTAGACATAGTATAAGGGAGTTCTCGGTAGGGGTCTATCCCCCTCTCATGACGCCGTGACGATTTCCGCCTGGCGTTGCTTCTGATTCATCGCGTCGCGCAGGCGCCGATTCTCCGGCTTGGTCAGCGTTTTGTCGTTCGCGATCAAAGTGAACGCGTCCTCGCGTGCCTCGGCTAAAATATCGCCGTCACGGAGCACGTCCGCTAGGTGTAGCGACGCGACCCCGGATTGCCGCACGCCGTAAAACTCGCCCGGTCCGCGCAAACGTAAATCGGCTTCCGCTATCTTAAACCCATCGCCGGTTTCCGTCAAGACCCGCATCCGCTCGTCCCCGATCGGCGTCTTCGGGTCCGCGAGCAAAACACATAACGACGCGAATTGCCCGCGCCCGACTCTTCCCCCTAAGTGGTGGAGTTGCGCCAGCCCGAACCGGTCGGCATCCTCGATCACCATCACCGCCGCGTTCGGTACGTCCACCCCGACCTCGATCACCGTGGTCGCGACTAAAACCTGTGTTTCGTTTGCCCGGAACCGCGCCATCGCCGTGTCTTTCTCCTCGGAGGACATCTGCCCGTGTAACAATCCGACCTGGAGTTCCGGGAACACATGTTCGGCAAGATGCGCGGCAAGGTCGGTAGCGGCACGTGCCTGTACCTTTTCCGACTCCTCGACCAGTGGGCAGACCACATACGCCTGCCGCCCCTGCGCGACGATCTTGCGGATGCCCTCGTAAACGGAATCTTTATCCGCCGCATGTTTCCAGTGCGTTTTTACCGGCTTGCGCCCCGGCGGCAACGCGTCAATGATCGAAACGTCCAGGTCGCCGTACACCGTGAGCGTCAGGGTGCGGGGAATCGGTGTCGCGGTCATCACGAGAATGTCGGGGTTCGTTCCCTTCCCCGACAGCGCGGCGCGTTGCAATACCCCGAACCGGTGCTGTTCGTCCACCACGGCGAGTCCCAGACGGTGGAAGGAAACACCTTCCTGAATCAGCGCGTGCGTGCCCACTACGACGCCCGTTTCCCCTGACGCGACCCGTTCGCGCACAGCTCGCTTCGTCCGCTCGCTGACGGAGCCGGTGAGCAGGTCTACCCGTATATTCAGGGAGTCTTCCAGCACGCAGCGCAGATTTTTGAGGTGTTGCTCGGCTAATATTTCGGTCGGTGCCATCAACGCGGCTTGGTAGCCGTTGCGCACGGCGACCAGCATCGCGCCCATCGCGACCGCCGTTTTACCCGAGCCGACATCGCCCTGTACCAGACGGTTCATCGGTTGCGGGTTGTGCATGTCCTCGACGATCTCCGCCAGGACTCGCGCCTGTGCCCCGGTTAGCGAAAACGGCAACGCCCCGGCGAACTCCTTTAACGGCGATTCCACATCGGCGAACGCGATTCCGGTTTGCCGCTTCCCCGCCTGTTTGCGCTCGGCTAAAAGCAGTTGTAGCACCAGCAATTCATCATAAACGAGGCGGCGACGGGCGGCATCCCGCGTTTCGAAATCGGACGGGAAGTGAATCCGGCGCAGGGCGTGCTGTAGATCGATCAACCCACGCTTGATGCGAAGCGTCGGCGGAAGGGGGTCAACGGCGTCGACCACGTAACGCTCCAGAGCGTCGTAGATGATCTTTCGCAGGCGGTTCTGCGAGATGCCCTCGGTGCCGGGATAGATCGGCACGATGCGCCCGATGGAAAGCGAGTCCCCTTCCTCGCCCGCCTCCATAGGTTCCCACTCCGGCGCGGTGATCTCCACGCCGCCATACTGCCGCTTCACGGTCCCATACGCGACCACGCGCTTACCGATCAACTTCTCGAACACCGCCTTGAGTCGCCAGGTATTAAAAAAGGTCAGTGTCGCGACCCCCTTCGCGCCGTCGTCGAGGGTCACCTTTGTGATAACCAACTTGTTTTTTAACGGGCGGTTCTCGACCGTGGTCACGGTCGCCGCAATCACCGCCGTCTCCCCGTCCTGGATGGAGCGGAGCGGCTTAAACTGCGAACGATCCTCGTAACGGGACGGATAATGCGTCAGTACATCGCGGATGGAAAAGATACCGAGTTTCCCTAAAACACCGGCGACGCTTGCGCCGACGCCACGAATCACGGTCACGGGCGCATTCAAGTCCTGCTGGGGGGTATCACTCACAACCGTAGTTTACGGCATTTCGCACGGCGACATACGGCATTTGCATAATTGTCCCGGCTTGAATCGAGTCTTTCGCGGGCGAAGTTGTTTCCGGTATACTTCTTGCTAGTGACAACGCTAGAATATTCGGAAAGCATACCTCCCAACCCCATGGATATATCGAACCCCATAATCGACCCGCAGGACACGGACACTCAAAAGCCCTCCCCCGCAAAACGCGTTCCTCAGATGTCCGATTTGGTGACTCCGCCCGTAGTTTTCGACCCCGCACGTCTCAAAGCCGTGCAGGATACCGGTTTGCTCGATAGTCTGCCCGAGGATGGGTTTGACCGGCTCACCAATCTTGCCGCGCAGATTTTTAAAACACCCGTATCCCTGGTTTCTCTCGTCGATAGCGACCGTCAGTTTTTTAAATCGGCGTGCGGTTTGCCCGAACCGTGGGCGTCGGCACGGGAAACCCCGCTCTCCCATTCGTTTTGCCAGTATGTCGTCGGAAGTGCTGCGCCCCTCGCAGTCTACAACGCCCCCGAGGATGCTCTCGTTAAAACCAACGGTGCCGTGCGGGATTTAAGTGTTGTCGCCTATCTCGGTGTGCCCATCACGACGCCCGATGGCGTGCATACGCTCGGCTCCTTCTGTGTCATTGACACCGTCCCGCGCCACTGGACAAAAGAAGACCTGGAGCTCCTGACCAAGCTGTCCGAATCCCTGATGACCGAGATCGAAATGCGTCACACCATCCGTGCCCTGGACGAGGCGGAAAAACGATTACAACGCGCCGTTCGCGGATCACGGGATGGGTTGTGGGAATGGAACGTTCAAAAAAATACGGTTTTCATTTCGCCACAATCGAAAATGATGCTCGGCTATACCGATGAAGAGTTCGCCAACAATGCCCAGACATGGACGCAACTAATCCATCCGGAAGACTACGAAAAAGCCAGGGAGAAATTCCAGGCTTACGTCGCGCTTTGTAGCGAACCCGCTCTCCCCAAGTCTCAATCGGCGTCTTCCTTGAACGATGCTTTCTCCTACTGCTCGGAGGAGTACGAGGACGAGTACCGGATGCGTGCGAAGGATGGGATGTACCGCTGGGTTCTTGTCAAGGCGATTGGCTCCCGCGATTCGGAAGGGAATATCTGGCTTCTTTCCGGTTCACACACAGATGTGACCGACCGCAAACGTACCGAGAACGAACTGAAATCGCAATCGCAGGCCTTGAAGACGCAGGCGGAGACACTCAAAAAACAAGCCATTGATTTAGAGAAGTCGCGCAATCTCGCCATTTCCTCGGCACGTGCCAAGTCGCAGTTTCTGGCGAATATGAGCCATGAGATCCGCACCCCGATGAACGGCGTTATCGGCATGGTCGGGCTGTTGACAGAAACGTCGTTGACTCCGGAGCAACACGAATATCTTCGCACCATCCGCACCTCGTCTGAAGCGTTGCTGGGGATTATTAACGACATTTTAGATTTGTCGAAGATCGAATCGGGTAGCCTGACGATGGACGATGCGCCGTTTGTGTTGCGTACCATGGTGGAGGAGGCGTGCGAGCTGCTTACGCCACGCGTGTTTGAGAAGGACCTGGAACTCGCGTGCTCGATCACCCCCTCACTCCCCCCGGTTCTCCGCGGCGACGCCGGGCGAATCCGTCAGATATTGTTAAACCTCGGCGGAAACGCGGTCAAGTTTACGGAGTCCGGTCACGTAGAAATCGCCACCTTCGCCATGCCTCGCCAGGAAGGTGATGGGAAAAACACCGTCCGCTTACGCTTCGTTGTCGCGGACACCGGTATCGGCATTTCCCCCGACAGGCTGGGTGCCATCTTTGACAGTTTCACGCAAGCCGACCCTTCTACCACCCGAAAATACGGCGGGACCGGTCTGGGTTTGACTATTTCGCGACAACTCGCGCAGTTAATGGGCGGCGATATTTCGGTGATCAGCACGGTCGGTGTCGGTAGCACCTTCACTTTAGACGTGCCAATCAATATCGAAACCGACGCCGACCTTGCCGCCGTTACTCTCGCCGCGCAAGCGATCACCTCGCTGACCGACATAGATAAAACCCAGAAGATAGAGAATCTTCTGCAACGCAAGCGCGTTCTGGTCGTGGACGACGTCCCGGCAAACCGCCGCATCCTCCGCGAGCAACTTTCCGCGTGGGGTGCCCGCGTCGATGAAGCGGACAGCGGCATGGAGGGCATCCGGGTTCTACAAAGCGTCGGCAACAACGAAGAAGGATTCGCTCTCGCCATCGTGGATATGCACATGCCAGGAATGGACGGCAAAACTACCACGCAACTGATCAAAGGCGACCCGCGCTTCAGCGAACTTCCGGTGATCCTTTTGTCTTCCGGGCTTGCGGTACGCGAGTTTCAACGGGGTGGTACCGGGGGTAATCTTCTCTTCGCGTCAGTCTTGTCCAAGCCGGTACGACAAGCCGACCTGCTCGCCGGAATCCTGTCAGCGACAGGGCGATCCGAAAAGCCTATTACCGCCCCGGTCGTCGCACAGATAAAACCCGACGACACACTAGAAATAATCGAGGCACCGTCGCGAACCATGAACTCAATAAACGACGCTACATTACTCAACGGGGTCCGTATTCTGATAGCCGAGGATAACCCGGTCAATCAAAAGGTTGCTCTCGCCCTGCTCAATAAATGGGGGTGCCCGCCCCCGGTCGCTGTAGAGAATGGGCGACTGGCGGTCGAGAAGATTATGGAAGCCGCCGGCACGGACGACGCGTTCGATGTGATACTGATGGATATCCAGATGCCGGAAATGGACGGTTTGACCGCGACGGAGCAGATCCGCGATATGGAGGAGGCGCGGCGATGGAAGCCGCTCCCGATTATCGCTCTCACGGCGCACGCCATGACGGGCGACCGGGAACGATGTTTAGCTGCCGGGATGAGCGATTATGTCGCGAAACCCGTGCGCCCGGACGCCCTGAAGAGTGTTCTCCAGAAATGGCTCGGCATCAAGTCCGCGCCGTCTGGTCCAGCAGGCATCCCCCGTCTAAACGGCAAGGACGCGGAGTTAGCGGATGCCGGGCTACAAACCCTGAACGAATCACGGCTGCGGGAATCCTGCGGGGATGACGCCGAAGTGATTGCGGAGGTGGTCGCTGATTACCAGAGCAGCGTTCCGGCGTTATTCGCGAAAATCGCGACCGCTGCTGCGTCCGGCGATGGGGACGCGACCCAGTTCGCGGCGCACACGCTGAAAGGCAGTAGCCGCACCGTCGGCGCGGAAGTCCTCGCCTTCCTCAGCGAGCGCATCGAAGTGACCGCCAAGTCGGGTCATCTCGAACCGGTTTCGGAGCAGTTGCAAGCCACCCGCGAAGAATGGGACCGCGTCGTTGATACACTGGCGCGATTCCTGTAAATTCAAGGGCGCAGGGCGATATATCCGCCCATGCGCCCGGTGCGCCCCTGATCGCGCCGGTGCGAAAAGTAACGTTCGGAGCAGAAAACAGTGCACTCTCCGCTTTCGAATATATTCTCCGGGAACACTCCCGCCCGTCGCAACCGACCTACCGTCGCTGCTGAAAGATCGACATGTGGTTTTCCACCAGGAAAGTCCGGCGCGATAGTGTTGTCGGGGAAATGCGCCGCAACCTCCGCGCCGACCTCGAAACGCGCCTTCCCGATGCACGGGCCGACTGCCGCCTGAACGTCGCTGGGGACCGTACCGAACTGGCACTGCATCGTCATCAGCGTGTTTTCCAGCACCCCGGCAACTATCCCGCGCCAACCGGCATGCGCGATTGCCGTCACCCCGCGTTGTTCGTCGGTTAAGAACACGGGAACACAGTCCGCGAAAAAAAGAGCGAGTAGCACGCGCCGGTCGTTCGTCACCAGGGCGTCTACGCCGGGAATCGCCTCCGCAAGCACCGTCGCCCCGCGCCCGGCATCGAGGGACGACACCACGGCAACGCTCCCACCGTGGACTTGCTCCGCGCACACCATACGATCCAGATCGAATCCGAGCATTTCGGCGACCCGCGCACGGTTCTCGCGCACCGCTTCCGGCTCGTCGCCTACGTGCAAACCCAGATTCAGCGAGTCGAACGGCGGTTCACTCGCCCCCCCATTGCGGCGCGTGAAACCATGTACAAACGAAGGAAGGGCAGCGATGTTCGGTGCGGTCCAGAAGTTCAACGACATAAGACAAACATTGTATCGTTATTCCTTCTCCTATTATAAAAACTCCCGTAAAACACTTGAAAGGCAATCGTGATCATGGTAAATTAACGTTCGGCGCAGTGTCTCGCTGTGCCATGGCTACGAATGGGTATCCATTTGTGCGGGTCGGTAGCTCAGTGGTAGAGCAGTGCCCTTTTAAGGCATTGGTCGAGGGTTCAAATCCCTCCCGACCCATCGCTGAAAGCCGCGACTATCTTTCGGTAGTCGCGGCTTTTGTTTATCATTCCAAAGAACTCGCTATTAGCCGTCATCCATGCGACATCGGCATCAGTTCTTCACCCGAATCGGACTCGACGAAACACACCACTTCT
>JACMIS010000479.1 GCA_014381035.1 Armatimonadota bacterium | reverse complement strand
GGCGTGGTGCGACATCTTGAAATCGCGATTCGCCACCGAATACCGCGCATATACGATGCTTATGGGGTGCAATCTTAGATGGGACGGTTCCCGACCGACAACCGACGACCTGAAATGGTGGACGCACGACGACGTAGAAGGAAAGCAAATATGACCGACGAAATGAATACCGAATACGACCCGAACGCTTGTTCGGAATACAACCGCCTCCTGACCGGCGCGGGAATGACGCGGCGCGAACTGCTCGGCTCGGGGCTTCGCGTCGGGTTGCTTTCCGCGATGGGCTTGGGGCTGACCGACCTGTTCGCGCTTTCCGGTGCGGCGAACGCGGCGGGACAAACCCCAGTCGTCGCCGGGGCGGGCGCGACCGCGCAGAGTTGCGTGCTGATCTGGCTCGGCGGGGGACCGTCGCACCTCGATACGTTCGACCTCAAGCCGGACGCGCCGCGCGAGATTCGCGGTAACTTCAAGCCGATTGAAACCAACGTCAAGGGTATCCGTATTTCCGAGCATTTGCCGATGCTGGCAAAACAGGCGGATAAATATACCCTGATCCGCTCCGTAACCTCTCCCGAAGCCGCGCACGAACGCGGGGCGCACTACATGATGACCGGCTTCGAGCCGCTTCCCGGATTCGCCGTGCCGTCGTATGGCTCGGTTGCGTCGCAACAGTTGACGCGGCGCGGCGCGATCCCCCCCTATATCGCGGTGCCGTCGCCGGTGATGTACGGCGGCGCGGGCTTTCTGGGCGCGGCACTCGACCCGTTTTCGCCGGGCGGCGACCCGAACGACGGCGGGTTTAAGGTTCGTGATCTGGAACTGCCGGGCGGCGTGACCAAGGAGCGGATGGACCGACGGCGCAACCTGCGCGACGCGGTCGATTCGGCGTTCTCGCGCTTCGAAAAAGGCTCCGACCGGGCGCGTACCGTGAACTCGTTCTACGATCAGGCGTACAAACTGCTCGCCTCGGAAGATGCCCGTGCGGCGTTCGACTTATCGAAAGAAAAGAACGAACTGCGCGACGCGTACGGGCGCAACACGCTCGGGCAAAGCCTCCTGCTCTCGCGCCGACTGATCGAGGGCGGCGTGCGCTTCGTTTCGGTCAACACGGGCGGCTGGGACACGCACGGCAACGGGTTCAACGCGCTCCAGCACAGCACGCTCCCGCCGTTCGACCGCGCCTTAGCGACGTTCCTGAGCGATTTGGAAACGCGCGGGATGCTCAAATCCACGCTGGTGTTCGTGGTCGGCGAGTTTGGACGCACCCCGATCATCAACCGCGACGGCGGGCGCGACCACCATTCGCGCTGCTTCTCGGTCCTGATGGCGGGCGGCGGCATCAAAGGCGGAACCGTGGTCGGCGCGTCCGACGGCAAGGGGTTCGAACCGGCGGAACGACCGGTCAAGCCGGAAGACCTGTCCGCGACCGTGTACTCGTGCCTCGGCATCGACTATACACAAAGCATCTCGTCCCCGGAAGGCGTGCGCGTCACCCTGTCGCGCGGCGGTCGCCCGGTAGAGCAGGCGATAGCGTGATGCGGATTGCCCCCACCCCCCTCCCCCGCTCCGCAGGAGAGGGGGGAGCGATAATAGCGGTTGTCTTGCTCGTATTCACGGCAATCAATACCGTTAACGCCGCCCCGCCAGTCACTCCCCCCTCTCCTGCGGAGCGGGGGAGGGGGGTGGGGGCAATCGCACTAGTCGCACCTTCCTACGCCTACTCCGTCGCCTTCTCGCCCGACAACAAGCGGGTCGCGGTGGGGGGGTACAAGCGGATAACGCTGTATGAAGTGGAGACGGGGAAGCGGGTCGCGCAGTATGTCGTCGGCAAGGACGCGGTACGCTCGGTGGCGTTTTCGGCGGACGGCACGCGGCTTGCGGCGGCGAGTGGGATTCCGGCGACGGGCGGAACAGTCGCGGTGATTGACGCCACGAATGGGAAGTCGATACGGATGCTTTCCGGCCATGACGATACCGTCGAGGGCGTTGCGTTCGCCGGGAATCTGGTCCTGTCTGCCGCCGACG
>JACMIS010000478.1 GCA_014381035.1 Armatimonadota bacterium | reverse complement strand
CAACAACCGGATCAGCGGCGTGGGGCGGGAAACGTTGCAAGGCACCGGCATCTCGGTCGTGGACGCCCAGCGCATGGTGATCGAGAACAACGAGATCACCGACACGCCCTCGGCGGGGATCTCGTTCGGATACTACAACACCGGGCGGGCGCTCTCGGTCGGCAACGTCGTCCGAAACAACTACATCCATGACGTCGTCACCGAGTTGGATGACCAGGCGGGCATCTACATCTATGGCACCCGCTTCGATCTGCCGCCGAACCCGCCGGGCAACACGATCCTGGTCACCGGCAACCTGATTGTCGGCGCGCGGCGCGGGGCGTACCAGGACTCCAATCCCATCGCGGGATTGTACCAGGACGAGGGAACACGCGGCGTGACGCTCCGGGGCAACGTGGTCCGCGGCTGCGAAAACACCGTTCACGTGAACACCTGGAGCACGGAGCCAGATAAGAGCGTGGTGCAGAACATCGTGGACGCCGACCCGGCGGTAGAGGCGAAGGCGGGCGTCCTGTCCGCGCGCTGGGCACCGCTCGTCCCCCTGTCGAAGAAGCCCGCGCCTGTGTTTGCCCCGACGCGCCTGCTGGCGCACTACCCGCTCGCGGGCAACGCCCGCCCGGTAGCCGGAAAGGGCGTCGCTACCCTGGTGGGGGCGCCCGCCTTCGATCCCGGCGAGAAGTGGGGCGGTAAACCGGCGCTACGCCTCGGCGGCGCCGGGCAGTACGTCGCCGTCCCCGCCGCCGATCTCGGCGAGGAGTTTACCGTGAGCCTTTGGGCGCGCCTCGACGAGACCGGCGCCGACCAGGTCCTTTTCGGCAACGCCCCCGGTGATAAGGCACCTGGTTTCGCAGTCGCCGTCGGCAAGGACGGTAAACTGCTCGTGCGGGACGGGAACGCCGGCAAGCGCGGGCACAACGGCGCGACGTACCCGGCGGCGTTCCCATTCGGGCGTTGGAACCACGTCACGCCTCTGATGGCGCGCTACGGGCAGGCCGCCCGCGTGTATGTGAACGGGGTAGACGTGACCCGCGACGACCACGTCGGCAGTAACTCTTTCCCGACCGACTTGCCGCTCGCGGTCGGGGCGTCAGTCGGCGGGGGAGGGTTCGCGCGGGGGCATGTCGCCGATTTGCGCGTGTACGCCGGGCGTCTGCGACCCACCCAAATCGCCGCGCAATCGGCGATACGCGGCGCGGGCAGAACCGGTCCCGTCGCCGGCGCGAAAGCCGGGAGTCCGGGCCCGCGCAATGACGCCGGGATCGAATGGGGCGCCACCAGACGACAGGGCGCGCGCTCCCACGCCCCCGTTGCGCCGCCGCGTGATCGCGCTCGGAGTCCCGCCCGTTCTGGTCCCTCCGTTTCTGTTGCTCGCCGCGCTACTCGCGGTCGTGGTCGCGCGGATGCGGGCGGAAATGGGGTTACCCGTCCACAACCTGCACCAGCAGGGTCCGGATGTGATGTTGCCGACTCTCCTCGGACCGCGCTCCTTCGGGCGGGAGGTACTGGCGGGCATGCTCACTTTCAACGGCATCCTGCGCTCGCAACAGAGCGGCGTGATGCCGCATCAGATGGAGGGTGCCTATCTCGTCGAGCAGTCCGGGGGGCTTTCGCGCCGGTACTGGGCGGCGGTGGCACTGGTGGGAGCGGTCGCCGCGCTCGTCGGTTCCTGGATACTCGTCTACGCCGCCGCGCGCGGCGACGGACTTCCGATGGGCACGATTTTTTTCACAGCGGAGGGGTGGGATAAGCTCGCGCGCTGGACGGCAAGCCCGACCGGTCCCGATGTCCGCGCGGTAGGCGAGGTTGCTTTTGGCGCGGTAGTCACCCTCGGGCTGCTCGCGCTTCGGACTACCTGGGTACAGTCCCCATTCCACCCGCTCGGTCACGCTCTGAGCGGCGCATGGGGGATCTGGGTCATCTGGGCACCGCTGTTTCTGGCATGGGGTGCCAAGTCGCTACTGCTACGCCACCGGGGGCTGGGGGCGTACCGTGCGTCTCTTCCGTTCTCGTACGGGCTGATTCTGGGCGAGTTCGTCGCCGGTACCTTCGGGACCGTGTTCGGAATGACACTCGGCGTACCCGCCTACCAGGTCTGGATGTTCTGAAACATCGGTCCGAGCCAGATATTTATAGGATGACAGGGAGATTTAATGCGAACCATACATGAAGCGGCAAAAGAGGTGCCGGTAATCTATGACGCCGATGTTTGCGTTCTGGGTGGGAGTTGTACCGGCGTTTTCGCGGCGGTGCGTGCCGCGCGTCCGGGAGCCAGCGTCGTGCTCGTGGGAAAGCAGAACTGTTTCGGCGGGGTGACAACGACTTCGATGGTCTGAGCGTGGCACCCTCTCTGGGATACGGAAGGCAAGCGGCGGATCATCGGCGGGCTGACGGCAGAGGTTATAGAACGTTTAGAACGGCGAAACGCTCTCCGGCGTTTCGCGCCGGATAATCCCAACTTCGATTCTACCTTCAACCCGGAAGAACTCAAGATCGAACCAGATACCTTACCGCGCGATGCTACCGGGCAAATACGCGAATCTGCTGATTGCCGGAAGAATGATAGACGCTGATCCCATTGCACACGCGGGAATCTGCGTGATGGTTAACATGAACCAGACGGGGGAGGCGGTGGGGGTCGCGGCAACGCCGGCATTACCGGGTGATGTGCGTACCCTGGAGACGCCCCGGTTGCGCCGAACGCGGTTCGATACTTTCCTGAAAAAGCAAGCCAGGCACTCTGGTGGTCGCTACGGACCCGGTTCCGTCGCCGGTGCGAGAGCCAGGAAGTCCTCAGGACGAAACCAGAAGGTACGACGACAGCGAAACGGGAACATAGCCACATCAAATAACGTGATTTCGGGGTGAGGTTTTCGGGAGGGTTCTCCCGAACTGGAGGTGGTGCTGATGCTAAAAATGCCCCGCTTCGCCCCTAACCCGATAATGATGACCCCTTTTCGGGAAGAAAGACCTGGACTTTATGACAAACTCCCAACCGAACTATTACCTGCCGCACTGGATAGAACCGAGTGACCAGCGGCTGAAATGTGACGTGTGCATCTACGGCGGCACGGCGGCGGGCGTGATCGCCGCCGTGACGGCGGCGCGGCGCGGTCTGTCCGCGCTGATCGTCAACCCGTCCGGGCACCTCGGCGGGATGACGACCGGCGGGCTGGGCTGTACCGACTTCGGTCAAAAGCACGTGATCGGCGGCGCGTCGCGCCAGTTCTACCGCGATCTCGGCGTGTTTTACGGAAAACCGGCGGGCGAAGAGGAGTGGATGTTCGAACCCCACGCCGCGCAGACGGTGATAGACGCCTACGCGAAAGATGCGGGAGTGACGGTGCTGTCGCGCCACTTTCTGGACGCGGTTGAGAGCGACGGCGGCGCGATCCGGCGTATCCGCCTGATCGGCGGCAAGACCGTGGAGGCACGCGTGTTCCTCGATGCCACGTACGAGGGCGACCTGCTGGCGAAAGCGGGCGTTACGTACACCATCGGGCGTGAGCCAAACCGCCGGTACGGGGAAACGATCAACGGCGTGCAGATGCGCGGCAAGCACCAATTCAGCCACGACGTGGACCCGTACGTCGTGCCCCGCGACCCGTCAAGCGGGACGTTACCCGGCATAGACGAGCAGGACGCCGCCCCGGACGGCTCCGGCGACCACCGCCTGCAGGCGTACAATTTCCGTGTCTGCATGACCGACGATCCCGCTCTACGGGTCCCCTGGGAAAAGCCCGAGGGATATGTCGAATTGGACCATGAGTTGGCGCGGCGATGGTTCCGTGGGGAGAAGGATACCTACAATGAGCCGCTGCCGGAGTCGAAGACGGTGCCGAAAAAGTTCGATGTGCTCACCGCGCGTACGCCCGCAGGGTTCGTCAAGACGGATACCAATAACATGGGGGCGGTTTCGTCAGACTATATTGGAGCAAACTACGCCTGGCCCGAAGCGAGCTACGCCGCGCGGGAGCGGATGTTCCAGGCGCACGTCACCTACCAAAAAGGTTTCTACTGGACAATCGCGAACGACCCGGACATCCCGACGCGATACCGGGAGGCGTTCGGGCGGTTCGGTCTTGCCCGTGACTAGTTTCCGGACACGAACCACTGGCCCCATCAGCTCTACGTGCGGGAAGCACGGCGCATGATCTCCGATTACGTGCTGACCGAGGCGGACGCCCTGCACCGCAGGAAGTGCGAGGACCCGGTCGCGATGGGGTCGTACACACTGGACAGCCACAACTGCTCGCGCTTCGTCCGCGACGGGCGGGTGCTGAACGAGGGCGACGTGCAACTGCCGCCCGCTGGTCCGTACGGGGTGAGCTATCGCTCGCTCGTCCCGGCGAGAGGCGAGTGCACGAATCTCCTCGTGCCGGTCTGCCTATCGTCGTCGCACATCGCCTATGGGACGGTGCGTATGGAACCGGTCTTCATGGCGATGGCGGAAAGTGCTGCGCTCGCCGCCGTTATCGCGATCCGCAAAAACATCTCCGTTCAGGACGTGCCCTACGCGGACCTCCGCCGCGAACTCGATGCCGCGAGCCAGGTTCTGGAGAATCAATAATCGCTCCATCAATCCGTGGCAACATTGGAGATAATTGCGCCGCCGAGTTCCCGGATCGGTGACTCGAACCGGACGCCCCGAGTCGAGTTCCAGCGCAACAAACCCGACCCTGGAGGCGTGGGCACCGAAATCTGCGACGGCAACCGGCTACGAGTACGCCCGCATCGCGCAGGGCGGAATCGGTCTGGTGGACGGCTATAACTCGCCCATCGGGCAACGCGGACCGTATGAATCTGGACATGAAAGTCGAACTGCAACCGCGCGTGTCGCTGAAGGTGCTGTACTTTCTGAACGACATACCGACCGTCGGGATGGGAAATTTCT
>JACMIS010000477.1 GCA_014381035.1 Armatimonadota bacterium | reverse complement strand
GTAAAGGGTTCACGCGGCACGGATTGTTCAGGCGAACGCTTGGCTCAGGTCCGCGATCAGGTCGTCGATGTGCTCCAGACCTACCGAAAGGCGCACGAGGTCGGGGGTGATCCCCAGTTTGACCCGCACCTCTTCCGGCATGGACAGGTGAGTCATTGTCCAGGGTTGCTCGATCAACGATTCGACACCACCGAGCGATTCAGCAAGGACAAACAGTTTCGGTTTCGACAACGCTTTCTCCGTGAACGACGGATCCTTGAAGCGGAACGAGAACGTGCCGCCGAAGCCGGTCATTTGCCGCAATGCCAGTTCGTGTTGCGGGTGGGAAGGCAGTCCCGGATGTAACACGGTTTCTACCGCAGGATGTTCGGCGAGCCAGTGGGCGAGCGTAAGGGCGTTTTTGTTGTGCGCCTCCATCCGGACCGCGAGTGTCTTGATCCCGCGCAGTGTCAGGAAGCAGTCGAACGGTGCCTGTCCGGTCCCCATCGCATTCTGCAACATGCCGATTTTCGCACCCAGTTCGGCATCTTTCGTGATAGCCGCGCCCGCGACCACATCCGAGTGACCATTGATGTATTTCGTGGTCGAGTGCATGACAACATCGATGCCGAGGTCGAGCGGCTTCTGGAAATAAGGCGACAGGAATGTGTTGTCGCAGAAAGTCACTACACCCGCTGCCTTCGCGATCTCCGCGATTGCCGAAAGATCGAGTAGGTTCATCAGGGGGTTCGTCGGCGTTTCCGTCCAGATACCTTTCGTGTTGGGGCGGATCGCGGCACGAAGGGCGTCGAGATCGCGCAGATTCACGAACTCCACCTCTATACCTTTCGGTGCCAGGACCGACACCAGAAGGCGATACGTACCACCATACAGGTCATCGTGAATGATCAGGTGGTCGCCCGCATTGAACATGGAAAGGATAGATGCCGTTGCCGCCATCCCGGTCGCGAATGCGTAGCCGTGGGTTCCGTTTTCCAGCGCGGCGAGGCAGACTTCGAGAGCCTTACGAGTCGGGTTCCCGGAGCGGGTATAGTCAAAGGTTCCCGGCTTGTTGAAAGCCTCGAAAGCGAAGGTGGAAACCTGATAAATAGGGGTCATTACCGCGCCGTAAGCGGGGTCGGGACCCTGACCGGCATGGATAGCGAGCGTTTCAAACTTCATGAGGGAATAACCTATCGGAGCGCAGATTTTGTAGTCAACAGAGTATCAGGTTCATAACGTTTTTGCCATCGGATAGAATTCGATGGACACGGCGTCCGTGATCGGGTAGACGACCAGATCCCCGGCGACATAACCATATTTTTCGTACAAACGGCGTCCCGGTAGTGTCGCCATCAACTGAGCGCGGCTAAAGCCTGCGTTCCGTATCTCGGACTCGCATTTTTCCAGTAGCATACGCCCGATCCCCTGCCGTGCAAAACCAGGGTGGACGAAGAACGCCCGGATTCGCGCCGCTTCGGTCGTGGGAGCGAGTAGTCGTGACACCCGCCCTGGCTTGTTGTCTGCTCCGAACAGTGTTTCGCGCTTACTCCACTCGCCGCAAGCGATGATCGCCCCATCAGATTCCACTACGAAATAAGTGCCGTCGGTGATCAATTCACTGTCTACCCCCATGGTATTTCCGATAGCGGCTTCGATTTGGGCGGGGGAGTAATCGCTCGCGCTGAGACCACGCACGGACTCGGCGATCAGTATTTCAAGTGGCGTGCGGTCGGCAAGCGATGCGCGGCGTATTGTAAACATCAGATTGTATTTTCGCTTCTGGATTAGATTATAAGCAAGAACCGGATTCGGTTGCAACCAAATTATTCCCGATTGCGTATAACATTGTGAAAGAAAGCACAATGTCTACAGTTATCGGTTCCGTACCTTATTTGAACGGTCGTCCCTTGATGCGCTGGTTTACGGATACGCCGGAAGGGCTTGCTTCCGGCGTGTCCGTTGTGGAGGCGGTTCCATCAGCTCTGGCACGAATGCTAGAGGCGGGCGAGATTGCCACCGCCCTTGTTTCTTCCGTGGAACTGTTTCGGCAGCCGGGGTTCACGCACGCACCGGGGTGCGCCGTGATAGCGGACGGTGCCGTGGAGAGTGTGCGCGTTTTCAGCCGCGTTCCGATAGAAGCCGTTCAAACGGTCGCGCTGGACACGTCCTCGCTAACCTCGGTCGCTTTGACCAAAATTATCTTTGCGGAACGTTATGGAATCACACCGGAATATGTAGCGCACGCGCCAAATCTCGCACAAATGCTCGAAGTCGCCGACGCGGCACTACTGATCGGGGATCTCGGATACCGCGACTACGGACCGGAATTGTACACGCTCGACCTCGGCATGGAATGGAAAGCACTCACCGGTCTGCCGTTCGTGTACGCTTGCTGGGTGGGCTACTCTGACCGGATGAGCCCCGAGCTGATTCACTATTTGCAAAGGGCGAAGGAGTGGGGGACACAGAATCTTCAACGCATTGCAGATTCGGAGTACGCGCGACTCGATGAAACGCAGTCTCGTGCGCGACATTATCTGACCGACGTGATGCAGTACACGCTGGGGGAGGGGGAAGAGATCGCACTCGCCCTGTTTGGTGAGAAGGTTCGGGCACACGGTCTGGTATAACAGTGGCGATGACAAACCCAAAATTGCGTTACGTGTCGCGCACGGTGGCGGCACTACAGAAGTCGTCCGGCATGGCTGGGTCGGAATCGGTGCGTTATGTGGCACTCGGAGATTCGGTAACCGCGGGATGGCTGGAGCATGGCATTCTGGATAGTGATGCTGCGTACCCGGCGTTGTTTCGGAAACGTCTCGCATCGTTGTACCCTCACGCGATGATGTCGGTTTTGAATGCCGGACTCGGCGGGGAGAATGCAGAGGGTGCCCTGGATCGATTAGAGCGGGATGTACTGCGCCACGAGCCCCATTTAGTGACGATTTGCCTCGGCTTGAACGATGCCCGCAAAGGTCGCGACTTCGTGAGCGATTTTTCAAACAATCTGTCTGAAATCGTCCGGCGGGTTCAGACAGAGTCGCACAGCGATGTTTTGCTGATCACGCCGAATGTTCGGGGCGATTATGGCTCCGACGATGGAACGGTCACGGAATTCATTCGTGCGATACGCCAGGTTGCCCGTGCCGCCGATACCGGACTTGCCGATGTGCACGCGATCTATCAGGGTGCGGTTCGTATGGGCGCGGAACCCGCCGATCTGCTGTCAAACCGTTTTTCGCATCCGACCCGTGAAGGACACCAGATTTTCGCGAATGCGTTGGTTGAGTTTTTTCAGCCGTAGACGGGCAACAATTCCCGGTTTGCGGTAGTCTGATAGTTGTTATTTCATGGAAGGTAATGAAGGAAAATGTCGGATGAAAGCACCGTTAGCGTAGACGAGCCGAAAAAAGATCCAAAGAATACCATATTGATTGCTAGCATCGTTACTGCCGCGCTCGTGTCCGCAGCTACAGCCGGATATATCGTCTGGCGCAAGTCGCAGGAGAACCGGGGTTCCGCAGACTCTGTGCAAGATCTTCTGGATAAAGCGCACCGCACGCTTCATATTCTCGAGGATCGTTTAGAGGACTTACGCGACAGCGTGTCGCTGAATAAGAGCGGTGAAAATAACACGGCGGCGGCGTAGATGACAAAAAACGGGGCGCGGAATCCGCGCCCCTATACCCCCGATTTGAACGT
>JACMIS010000476.1 GCA_014381035.1 Armatimonadota bacterium | reverse complement strand
ATCGCCAAGGTTGTTACCGCTGTCGCCGACGGCGACTTGAAACAGAAATTGGTGGTGGAGGCGAAGGGCGAGGTGGCGGCACTTGCGGAAACCATCAACTCGATGACCGACACTTTGAACACTTTCGCGGAGCAGGTCACGACCGTCGCAAGAGAAGTCGGCACGGAAGGCAAGCTCGGCGGGCAGGCGAAAGTGCCGAACGTCGCAGGCACCTGGAAAGACTTGACCGAAAATGTGAACTTCATGGCGAACTCGCTTACGGTGCAGGTGCGAGAAATTTCCGACGTGGCGACCGCTGTTACCGAGGGTGATCTGACCCGCTCGATCACGGTGGACGCGCAGGGGGAGGTATCCACCCTCAAAAATAACATCAACCAGATGATTGCCAACCTCAAGGAAACTACGCAACAGAACAAGGAACAGGACTGGCTGAAGACCAACCTCGCCCGGTTCTCGTCCATGATGCAGGGGCAGAAAACGCTCGAATCGGTCACGAAATTGATCATGAGCGAAATGACCCCGCTGGTCGGAGCGCATCGCGCGGTGTTCTATCTGAATGACGCGACCACGGGCGGCACGCTCGGCGGCGAGCAGGTGCTCAAACTGATGGAGGCGTATGCGTATCGGGAACGCAAGAACGTTTCGAATCAGTTCCGCTTCGGGGAAGGACTGGTCGGGCAGTGTGCCTTGGAGAAACAGTCTATTCTGCTCACCAATGTTCCGTCGGACTATATTCAGATCAGTAGCGGTCTGGGGGAAGCCGCACCGCTTCAAATCGTCGTGCTACCGATCCTGTTCGAAGGCGCGATCATGGGAGTTATCGAACTGGCATCGTTCCAGCAGTTCTCGCAGATTCACCGGACGTTCCTGGACCAGTTGATGGAGTCCATCGGCGTCGTTCTCAACATGATCTCCGCCAGTATGCGGACCCAATCGCTCCTCGAACAATCGCAATTGCTGACGCAGGAACTTCAATCTCAGTCTCAGGAGTTGCAATCGCAGCAAGGGCAGTTACGTCGCACTAACGTGGAACTGGAAGCGCAGGCGAAGGAATTAGAGGAAAAGGCTACCCTTCTTGCGGAGCAGAACGAAAAAGTCGAGCAAAAGAACCGCGAGGTAGAGCTGGCACGGACTGCGCTGGAAGAAAAGGCAGAGCAACTCGCGCTATCGTCGAAATACAAATCCGAGTTCCTTGCCAACATGAGTCATGAGTTACGCACTCCGCTCAACTCGATGCTGATTCTGGCGAAACTCCTCGCGGATAACAACGAGGGTAACCTGTCGAACAAGCAGGTTGATTTTGCTTCCACGATCCAATCGTCTGGCGGCGACCTGTTGAATCTGATCAATGAGATCCTCGACCTGTCCAAAGTGGAAGCGGGCAAGATGGAGATCGAGATCACTAATGTGTCCTTACCTGAAGTGCGGGATTATATCCAGCGCAGTTTCGCTCACGATGCCCAACAAAAGGGACTATCGTTTGACGTTACCGTGTTGCCGACTGCCCCGACGACGATTCCAACCGATGCCGGACGGTTACAGCAGGTGCTACGTAACCTCCTCGGCAATGCGTTTAAATTCACAGAGCGCGGCGGCGTTTCTCTGACAATCAGCACCCCAGACCATGCCGTCCTATTGGAAAATGGCGATCTGGTCGCTGCGGAGGATCTGGTCGCGTTCGCGGTGACAGACACCGGTATCGGGATTCCGAAGGAGAAGCGCAACCTGATCTTTGAGGCGTTCCAGCAAGCCGATGGCACTACCAGCCGTCGCTATGGCGGAACTGGTCTTGGATTGTCCATCAGCCGCGGTATTACCGGACTTTTAGGCGGACGTATAATGGTCGAATCCGAGGTCGGTGTTGGCTCCACGTTTACCCTTTACCTGCCGAAATCGACCGAGCACTTCGAGGCGATGGGTTTTGACCTGGATAACATTGACGATGGTTTTAGCGGCGGCAATGGCGGAGGTAGCTCGTCTCCACGTGTCGGCGGAGGCGGAGGCAACGGGAGGCGAGGAGGAGGCACGGCGACAGCGACCATGCCCCCCATGACGGACCAGTTTGTGCTAACGCGTCCGCGCACCATGACGACGACCGTGGCAACAACGCGTCCGGATAGGGAAGCGATAGCAGCACCGACGGTAGCCGATGACCGCGATTCGATCCTGCCAGGAGATAAAGTGTTGCTCGTCATCGAGGACGATGTTTCTTTCGCACGTATCCTGCTGGATCGGGCACGGGAGGAAGGGTTCAAATGTCTTGCCGCGTTAGGCGGCGAAGAAGGGATCAGACTTGCCACCCAATTCGGACCGGACGCAATCAGTCTTGACCTACGACTGACGGACACCGACGGTTGGGAGATTCTGGACCGACTGAAGCGAAACCCGCAAACGCGCCACATTCCGGTGCAAGTGGTCTCCGTCGTAGATCGCGAGCAAGGACAGTTGGCATCCGTGGGGGCGATTGCCTACCTGGAAAAACCGGTCACTTCCGATGCCTTGACCGGCGCGTTCGCGCATCTACGGCGGTTCGTTGACGAGTCGGTGCGGCGATTATTGATTGTTGAGGACGACGACGCACAACGCGGAAGTCTGGTCGAGCTACTCGGCGGTGCGGCAGGTGATGGCGATGACGACATCGCAATAATCGCCGTCGCATCCGGTGAGGAAGCACTGGGATCATTGGCGGCGGAAACCTTCGATGCGATAGTGCTGGATTTGACTCTGCCGGGGATGAGCGGTTTGGAACTACTTCAGCAGATCAAGTCCGATACGCGTCTGATGAATATTCCGGTCGTTATCTACACCGGGCAACAATTGTCGAAAGGGGAGGAAAATAGACTCAAGCGTCATGCGGCATCGATTATCACCAAAGACGTTGGCTCGGCAGACAAGCTTCTTGACGAAACCGCGTTGTTCCTGCATCGGGTCATCGCACGTCTCCCGGAAGGCAAGCAGCGGGTAATCAAGGAAAGGACAGGCGACAAAGAGGCAAAAAAAGAAACGATCACTACGCCAACAGGTGCTGCCACCCGCCCTTCCCGCCGCCGCACAAAAGCAAACGCCCCGGAGACGGTCGCGCAAGTCACCACTCCCGTTGCCAGCCTGTCGCACCGCACCGTACTGGTCGTAGACGACGATGTTCGTAACATCTTCGCTCTGACCAGTGTGTTGGAGGCGCAGGAGATGACCGTCCTATTTGCCGAGAACGGACGCGACGCCATAAAAATGTTGGGGTTGCATGATGAGATCGAGGTCGTGTTGATGGACGTGATGATGCCGGAGATGGATGGCTACGAAACCACGGAGCAGATTCGCGCCAGCGCACGGGCGGACTGGAAAGCCTTACCCATCATCGCGCTCACCGCGAAAGCCATGGCGGGAGATCGAGAGAAATGTCTGGAAGCAGGTGCGTCCGACTATATCACCAAACCGGTGGATGTGGACCATTTGCTCAACCTGCTTCGCCAGTATCTCGCGAAAGGATAGGGGTGAAAGCAGGGGATAGGTCACGGGGAACAGGGATAAACGGAATACCGGCAAAGTAATACACGTGCTTTGGTATCCCTTCCAGTACCCTGTGACCTATCCCCTACAACCTCTCGCGGCTCAACCAATCCGGTTCGGGGGGGACGCGGTCCTTTTCTAGCACCATCGTCGTGCCGCTTCCCTCACGGGTCAATAGATACGCACGATCAGCGGTCTTTAATAATAGGAAGAATCCATGACCGAGCGATCCTGCCGTCGTGAATCCCCGCTCCAAAACCGCACGGTGGATGCGATATACCGGGATTCCGGGACCATTGTCCGATACCCATACCTGGACCCTGCCGAGTTTGACATCCCCGCGCACCTGTCCTGTCCCCACCCCCTCCGTGACATGGACCACGACATTCATCGCCGCGTCGCCAACGGCGGTCAACCAGTCATACCGTCTTTCTGGCGGCAGTCCGCGCGTTGCGGCGACTGCGTCCACGCGGTGCCGGAACGAGCGTAATGCCGGCGCGGAGATGCGCAGGGCAGTTTCGGTCCCCGCAAAATCCTCGATCAATGGTAACGGTTCCGGGAGTTCGGAAAACTCATCGCAGAGGCGCAAAACGCCATCGGTCGTGGCGAGCAGGACATCCTTGAGAAAGGCGCGTTGCTGCGCGAGCAGTTCGGCTTGCGCTTGGGTTAACTGCTCTTTTTCCGCAATAGCGGCGAGAAGTCTTTCCTCGGAAATCTTTTGCTCGGTGATGTCAATGCAAGACCCGATGAACCCGACAAAACCGTGTTCCTCTTCGCTATAGCGGGGTGTCCCACTATCAAAAACCCAGCGATATTCCCCGTCGTTGTGACGTAAGCGGTATTGCATTCGGAACGGCTCGCGGGCGGCGAAAGCGATCCTGTAGGTTTGAAGGCAGGACGCACGGTCGTCCGGGTGAACCCCTTCCGACCAACCATCCCCGGTCTCCTGCGCCATCGTTCGCCCGGTGAAGTCGAGCCAGGGCTTGTTAAACCAGTCGCATTTCGCGGAAGCATCGCTTGTCCAGACCATTACTGGTGCGTAATCCGCCATCACACGAAACCGCGACTCCGACTCACGCAGGGCTATCTCATTCTGTCGTTGTGCGGTCACATCACGCTGTGTCCCCCATCCTCGTAGCAAGTAACCACCTTCGACCACACCGACAAGGCTGTTGGAAATATATCGAACATTCCCGTCCCGGTCCTTCTCAACGGATTCAGCGTCGAGGATGCGATAGCCGGATCGAATGAACGCCCGCAGATACTCTTGATTGGCGGGGTCGTCGCGCGATAAAAAATCCGGCAGACGTGCCCCGGTCAGTTCGTCGGCAGTCTCGAAACCATACATTCGGGCGCACGCATCGTTGCATTCGGCGAGATACCCGACGCGGTAGAAAGCATCTATCTGCTCGTCCTCGGGCAGATATATCGAGATAGGTGTTTCTGCCTCGAAACGCCAGATACCCTCGGCACTATTCGCTACGAACGCACGGTATCGCTCCTCGGTCAGCAATGGAGCGGATGAGGGGGGGAGTGTTTTGCCCGCAAGGGTTATATCGTTCATCCTTCCAGTCCTTATACCTTTTTATTATACCCCTCAAACTTTCATAAATGAGAAAGGGAGATAGGGGTTAGGGGACGGGTTACAGAGGCGGCGGACCCCTTCGGGTTTGCTAAACCGTAACACTCCCTGTCCGCCCCCTGAAACTATCCCCTCCTAACTCCTACCTACCGCCTCTACTTTGATTGCTTTGCCGTAGATACCGTTTTTACCGACCCAGCCGTTAATGCCGCCGCGATTGTTCCCGATCTGAAATCGTCCCCGATCTTTCGCTTTTACCAGGTGCAGGTAGTCGTTCCCGCTAACGCGCACCAGAACAATGTCGCCTACTTCGAGAGTTTCCGGATCGCAGGGTGCCACCGTTACCAGGTCCCCATCGTTTACCTTGCCCGTCATCGAATGACCTCGCGGTCGGATTTGCAACGTCTCGCCGCGCCCCAGTGCTTCAATAGCGAATCTCGCCCAACTCATCGTGCATCTCCTTGAGGAATTTGGAGAAACCGCTCGACTTCCCCTTTGATCTCTATCGGGACTTCCGAAATGCCCCGGACGATAGACCGCGCTTCGCTGTGCCATATTGGATTCGACCGCCAGAAATCCGCTTTGATCCGAATCACCGACGCCAACAGGTCGCCTTCATAATACATGCCTTCCGCGAACGGATCTTGTCGTAATAGCTTGATCGCCAGCGGCAGCAGGTACTCGACCCCCATATCCTGCCCGATCATCAGACGAATGTCTTCTGTCGTGAACTCGCCAGTCGGCACATCCATTAGT
>JACMIS010000475.1 GCA_014381035.1 Armatimonadota bacterium | reverse complement strand
TTGCTACCGCTCTTTCATCAGGTCTTTTACGGCGAGGAGGTCGCTGGAACTGACACGCGGGTTGTGGCGAAGATCGGTCGGGTTCGCGGATGTGCGCACCTGCACCGTCTCTTCCGTGACGCGGCTGAGGTCTTCGTCGGTTCGCTCGCCCATCAGGTCATGGACGGCGGACATATCGCGCGGGTTGAACTTGTCGCTGTAGCCGGGTCGTCCGGAAGCGCGTACCTGTACGGTGTCCGTGCGTACGGTATGCACGTCTACCGGGCTGGAATCGTTTCCGTCGTCGTCATCGTCCGTGGCTTCGGCATCCTTGCCGACCGGCGCATTGGGTGCCGTCGCTCCCCCGAACAATGCCCGGACCGACCGACCGCCGGTCGAACGTCCGGCGCGGGCGGCGGATGCGGGCGATTCCCCGGCTACCGGCGGGTTGATCGGAGCCACGGCGACCGGCGCATCGTTCCAATTCGGCACCGCACCGGTTTCGGCGGGCACCGGGTACCGCGCCAGAAGCCATTTTTTCAGTGCTTCACCCTTCGTACCGCGCCACGAGGTCGGAGAGGCTTGCCACCAATCCGCGCCGCTCAGCGTCGCCGCCGGTGCGCCACTGGGAACGCCGGGGTTGCCCTCCGGCGCGAGTATCACATTGAACAGGTTTGTTCCGCCCAGTTTCGCCCCGAACAGGTTCGCGCCGAGGAGGCTGGTCCCATCCAACTCACAGCCGTGCAAGACGGCGTCCATCATGTTCGCCCCTACCAGATGCGCACCGGCAAGCCGCGCACCGGCAAGGAACGTTCCGGCAAGGTGCAGTCGGCGTCCGGCGCGACGCCACATCCCGAGGCGGACCTCGCCGCCGTCCATCACCTCTTCTGGGACGGCGGTCAAGGCGCGGAGACACGCGGTGAGAGCCGTCGTGGTTTCCTTGAGCCGTTCTCCGGCGCGGTAGACCACATCCAGGGCGTCCGTGCTTTGCGTCGCCAGCGAAGCCGACTTGCGCAATGCCTGCGCGAGACCGACCGCGGCCTGAAATCGGGTCTGGGTGCGGCAATCCGGCGAATCGGCGATGTCGCACAGGCATCGGAACGTATCTTCCTCACGCGGACAGAACGACGTGAAATCTACCAGAGGGCGCAGGGCGTCGTAGTTCGTCGCGTAGGTATTTTCGGAGATCGCCGTCCGGGCGAGGTGCCGGGCGAGTGCGCCGACGAACGCTTTACGGGCGGAACGGTTCGCGGCAGCGATGTCGTCCAGCAAGCTATAGATAAGCAGTTGTCCCATGTCGCCTTCGAATCGGGCGAAATCGGTCATCATGTCGAGGGCTTTATGCACTTCGTCACGCACCGCCGATTCTTCTTCCAGATGGAGCGCGGCGGCAAGGTGTCCCGAGGCGCGGACGAAATAAGGGTATGCGTCCTCAATATCCTGCGTCTCCGCCATATGACGGCGGGCAAGTGCGGCGACGCGGTTCGCGCCTCCGGCACGCATGAACGCATTCTGGATGTCCGCGAGACGGTTCAAGGCATCGTTGAACTCGGTGTCCAAACGTTGCCGTTCATAGCGCGACTTTTCTTCTTCCCATCGTTCGCGCTCGAAGGCAAGCGCGTCGGCAGAGGTTGTCGGCGCGGGGGTGGCGGGAGCCGGGGATACGGGAACCGGAGTCGGCAACGGCTTCAGCCCTACACTCAAATCGTCTAAATTAGACCCACCCTGCGGAGGAGTGGAACCGCCGAAAAATTTCATTTCTGTGAAAGTTCCTTCATTTCATTCCTGCGGCTTTTCAATGCAGGGTGCCCGGTAACGATGTGGATTTATATTGTAACGTGGAAGTCATAGTTTGTCACTCTACCGAAAGTAGCAAGAAACATACCAACTATGCGCGTTTCTATACCATAATGATTACCTGTTTTTGTGAGATACTCCTGGTTTCCGGCAAAAAGTGTTCGTGGCATACCGTTTGCGCCCCGTATTCACAGGGTAAAAGCGAGGCGGGCAACGAAAATAATTCACCGGACCGCCCAAAATTAGAAGGGTTCCATTTACAATGGCACTACCAATTCCGAAGGAACTAACGGGGCTGCTGGACGCGCTACATGACGGCGTCGCTGATCTCGCAACAAATGCCGCTGTCTCCCAACTCGATCACTGGCATGATGTGCTCGCCGAGGCCGCCAAGCCGGAACTGAAAGCGATCAGTAAGGATATAGATGCGCTTCGCAAATTGCTGGGCGAGGGCGGCGAACCGGACGGAAAAAAGATCGGCAAAGCACTCGTGAAACTCGCCGATCACATCGATGGCTTGGACAACACCGATGCCGTCAAAGGCGTAAAAACCCGTTTGCACTCGCTCGCCCGACTTCTACGGAGCGAAGGCGAGGAGTTGACGGCATAATGGATATTCCCCCGGGTGGACATAACACATCTTACGGGTGGGTGTTTTGTTCACTCAGGGCGCGACTTTGCGCATTTTAGTTCGCAATTGATACTGCAGATGCCGCTTCCAGATCAAAAAATGGCGGCGATTTTCACACTCTTCCTCATCGGGTCATGAATGCCCCGTCTACCCTGCAAGCGACATGCAACCCCGCTTGCAGGGCAGTGCTTAGCGGACTTCCACAGGAGATAGTTTTAGCGTAAACGGTTCCTCGTTGGAACCACCTACTGACACGGGATCGCCGCCGGGGGTGAGGAAAATCACGGAGGACACCTCCGATTTCACAGCACTGTCTGCGGTTCGATTGTCGGGTCCTGTTACCGGGGTGCGTACTTCCTTGAGAGTCGTGATCCGCGCCGCTACCTTGTCGTTCTGGTAAACCGTGCTTCCGCGGACTTCGTACGATTCTTTACCCCGGCGAGTCACAACGTGGAATGTATCGGTCGCGCCGACTTCAACGCGCATAGAGTTCTCGGTTCCGAAAGCAAAATCGAGGTTGTAGCGCGGTTCGGACTCTCGGGCTTGAACATGAAACGCGGTCGCAAGTCCGGTGATAACGACAAGCGCGGCGATGGTCGGCGTATATTTCATAGAAAACCTCCGTTTAACGAACATAGATTATGGATAGGTTCGCTGTCGCGACGAAAACCCCTGCGCAGTCGCAGGGGATTTTCCCGATTCGGACATTATTGTTCCTCCCGGTGCTCGATGACAGGCGGCGGCTGGATCACAGGAGGCGGTCCAGCTTGTGGCGAGTCCGGCGCGGGTGAGTACGGTGCCTCGGAAGGCGTTTGTCGCATCGGTGGTGCTTGCTCGAACCGGGGCGGTTGGTACGGCTCACCAGACGGCGGTGCTTGGTAGGGTTGCACGGGCGTTTGCTGGGTTTGCCCCGGCTGGATCGCCCCTTTGGCGGCATTCCATAGCGAGGATACGCCCTGCGAAACACCCTGAAACGCGTCCTGCGCCACAGAGGACGCCGTTTGTACGACACCAGTCCCTTGTGGCGGCGGGTAGTTTCCCGGCGGTTCTTGTGGCATCCCCGATGGCGGATACGCTTCCCGCTCGGTGGACGACCCGCAGTTCGGGCAGAACTTCGTTCCCGGCGCGAGCTTCGCCCCGCACCGTCCGCAATCCACCGATGCACCGCCCGCCGCCCGTTCCGGGTGCAGATCCTGTCCGCACTCCGGGCAGAACGACAGCGATGCCGTCACCATTTTTCGGCACCGCGAGCATTTGACCTGTTGTCCCAACTGGCTGGACGCCATCATGTCGCGGGGATAGTTCCCGTCGAGGATTCGCTGGTATGCCCCGCTCTGCTCCCACTCGTCAAGCCCTTTTGCGCGGAACACGACCTGCGGATGGCTCAGTTGCCAGTTGTACATCACGAACAAAATAGCACGGGAAAGTCCCTCTAAACCCGATGTTTGCGAGTGAGCGCGGGCTTGCTCCAGAAAGGTGTCCAGATTCGCTTCGTTGTCGAAGCGGGTCGAACCGCCGCCCAGCTTCATCAGTGCAGAAAGTGCGCTACGCGGGTCCTGCACGACCAGCAATCCGGCGCGGTCGCAACTCATTTCCGCCTGACGCATCCATTCGTAGAACGCCGCGACGAGTCCGAGACCGGCTAACTGTCCGAGCCCGAGCGTCGCCTGACCGATGATTTCGAGGAGCGGCATCAGCATCCGCCCGATCTCCTGATACAGGACGTGCCCCGCCTTGATATGCCCGCACTCGTGACCGATGACGAAAAGCAGTTCCTCGTCCGTGAAATGCGCCACGAGCGACGAGTGTAGCACAATAAAGGTTTGATTCGCGCCCGATGTGTAGGCGTTGAACACCTCGCTCTGATGAATGTACAACTCCGGTTCGGTGATCTGCAGTATCTCGCACGATTCCCGGAGCATCCGGTGTAACGTTGGGTACTGCTTGGGACCACACCGCACCGATTCCGCCGAGTTCTGGGCGTAGGAGATCTTATCCAGTGCCATCTCATGAAACTTGCGCAAAATCTGCGGCAACAGCGGGATGCGTTGGATATTTTCCAGTGCGGCGCGGTCGGTATCACTCACAAACGCGGCGGAACTCAGGTTGGCGAGTCGGATTCGGTCACGGGCATCCCACGGTGTCGCGGACGGCGGAACAGTTTCGGTGTCGGGCATAATGCGCTGATTCTACCCGAATCGTTCTGTTTTACGAGTCGAACCAACATTTATTCATCGGTGTATCACGGTGTTTGCCCGGTAAGGCACCGGTCGGCGAAGTCGAGATACTGCTCCCAATCGTAGACGGTGACATCATGTTTCCCCGCCCGTAAATGATAGCGGATGACATCCCCGACGGGGGTGTTCGGCGCGGGAAACCCGGCATCCGCCAATCCTTCCTTCCCGAAAAGGTGGTACGCACTTTCCGCCGCTTTCGCCCCGAGAAATTCGCCGCGCGGGTCCGCCCATAGATCCTCGGTCGCGCTGGCAACATAGAGCGGGCGCGGCGCAATCAACGCAAGGAGGCTATGCGAATCCACCGGCATCCCGTTCTCGTTATAGCTGTATCGCGTATAATGCCCACAAAACCAGTGCGGGAAGTTTCGCACCAGGT
>JACMIS010000474.1 GCA_014381035.1 Armatimonadota bacterium | reverse complement strand
GGTGCTGATCCGCATCGAGACCAAAGCGGGACACGGGGCAGGGAAGCCGATCTCCAAGCAGTTAGAGCAAACCGCGGACACATACGCGTTTCTGGTGCGCTCGCTGGGGATGAATCTCCCCGACGCGTTTTGACGACAAAGAGTGTGGAAGCCTCACTCTCCATCACGAGAGTGAGGCTTCCTCACCGCACTGGTCATGGCATCATTCGTGAGCGGAGAAAGCCGGGTGGAAAAGCACCGTCCCCTGTGCTGTACGATCCGCGAACGGCACCGCGAGAAAATATTCCGGGGGGAAGCCTTCCAGGATCAGGTCGGGGGTGTTGGCGAAGCCAAAGCGTGTGTAATAGTTCGGATCACCCAAGAGAACGCAACCCTGCGCCCCCAGCGATCTTAACCGGTTTAACCCCTCCCGAATAAGGGCTTTTCCTATGCCCCGCTTCTGAAGTTCCGGCAAAACGGCTACGGGACCCAACCCGTACCAGTCCGCACTCTCATCGGAGATCGTCACCGGCGAAAAGGCGACATGACCGGCGATTTGCCCGTCCGTCTCCGCGACTAACGATAAGCTTAACGCACCCTCCGCACGCAACGCATGAATGATAAATGACTCCGTGCCTGAACTGTATGCCTTGTTGGCGAAGGCGGAATCGGTAACGCGGGTTATGGATTCGATGTCCGAATGTTGCTCTTCGCGAATAATCATGGCATGTTGTAGCGGAACGGGCACGATAAACAAAAAGGTTCGCTATAGATCGCGCAACGGAACCGTCGCTCGTTCAGCATCTGTTATACCGTATTTCGTACCGACCGAATGCCACCCGCCGGGGTGCTAACCTGTACACAAGCAGGTATTTTACAGCATCGGTTCCAGGTGGAACGACATCCCCCAACCGTTAGTCCCCTGCCCGATCTTTACCAGAACATTGTTCTGACCCGGTCGCAGATCGATAGGGATAACATCCTCTATATCAACACCGCGGATCTCGTTCCCCATATAAACCTGTTGCCCGTTTATCCAGACAATCGCCCCGTCATCACTGCGAAAACGCAGACGTTTTCGGGTCGCCGACTTGCTCTCGATAGTCGTGTATCCGTAGACGACCACGTTGGTCAAGGGGGGAGTCTGGGAACCTTGCGCAAACATTTCAACGAAATTAAAGGCACTTCCCGTCACCTTGCGCCAGCGGTAGGTTACTTTGTTCACGGTCACCGGCACGTCCGCACGTGCCTTGTACTTCGCTTCGGTGGGCAGGTAGGACGTAGCGATGATCTGGCGCATCCGGGCCTTATTTTCCTCGGTCATTGCCCCATCGGGAATCGTACTCCCGGACGGGAGCGGACCCAGAAAGAGCCAGTCCCTTGACTGACCAGGGGTCTCATTAAGACGAACCAGACGTAACTCATCCTGCATCGGTTCCTGGACACCATTCGTATTACGAGTGCTTGATACTTTCCCAACTGCGGCACTGTTTTTAGAGCGCCCTTGAAGGCTGAAAATGAAAACGGTCACCACGATTGCTGACAGCAACAAGAGGGCGATCACACCCGCAGGCTTGAAGATAATACGCGTACTCGTCATAGAACACTTTCCTTAATGTAACTTTGTAGATCATGATCCAGCAGGAGGCAACCCTTGCCGGAGGGGCGAGCAATGCGTACATTATGAACCATATAGCACCAGAAGTAAAATAACACAGAATACTGGCATACTTAAAGCACGCTCCAATGGGTCTTAACCAGCATCGGATGCGCAGAGGGACAACCGGGCGCGTTTCAGGGCGGCTACTTCTCAGGAGCATCTTCTACCTGGAACGACATCCCCCAACCACCATTGCCCTGCCCGACCTTTACCAGAACGTTGTTACGTCCGGGGCGCAGTTGTACCGGGATAACATCCTCTATCTCGACGCCGCGAATTTTATTCCCCATATACACTTGCTGTCCGTTGATCCAGACAATCGCTCCATCGTCGCTACGAAACCGCAGGCGTTTTTCGGTCGCTCCCTTGCTTTCAATGGTCGTATAACCATAAACGACGACGTTGGTCATCGCACTGCGCGGCATTGTCTTCGAGGCGTACATGTCCTTAAAATCGAACGCACTCCCCGTCACTTTTCGCCAGCGATAGGTGGCGTTATTCACTGTAACGGGTAAGTTTTCGTGTGCCTTGTACTTCGCCTCGGTGGGTAAGTAGGAGGTCCCGATGATCTCTCGCATCTTCGCTTCGTCATCTTTGGTGTTCTCGACGTTCGTGATATTACTTCCGGATAATAACGGTCCGAGAAAAAGCCAGTTCCGCTTCTGACCAGGCGTAGCATCGAGGTTCGCAAGGAATTTCCTCTCCTCAAGTTCCGGTCCCGTTATGGGAACATCATCGACGACCGGGGTGACGGCCACCGCGCCAACCGCCGCGCCAGACGTACTACTGGCGTTCCGCCCTCGGAGTCCGACGAGACTGACGATTATAATCGTTGCGAAAACCACTACCAAGGCAGCCACGCCACCAGGTTTGAAAACTACCTGCGTACTCGACATAGAATCACACTCCTGAATTTTTTCTGTCTGGAACCATTTATCGCTCTGCCGCTATTTCGTTGCGGGGCAAAGTGTTTCGCAGAAACTGCTCTGCGCCAAAAGGTAGCCATTCTGCACCAACACAAAATAATGCAAGTAGCGTGCCATCCAAAAAAATGCATCAAAGACCCAGTGTTCACTTTCGCGGATGTCATTGCATGCCATCTGAGAGTCGCGTGAGACCTTTTAAGGCTGAGTCTTCGCAGACATATCTTCTATATGGAAGGACATTCCCCATCCACCGCTCCCCTGTGCGACCTTCACCAGCACATTATTTCGACCGGGTCGCAGTTTCAAAGGGATGATGTCCTCTCCTGTCTCGATCCCACGGATTTTGTCTCCCATATAAACCTGTTGTCCGTTTATCCATACAATCGCCCCATCGTCGCTACGAAACCGCAGGCGTTTTTCGGTCGCTCCCTTGCTTTCAATGGTCGTATAGCCATAGACCACGACGTTAGTCAGGGCGTAGAACGGTGTTTCCTTCGATGTAAACATCTCCTTGAAATTGAACGCACTTCCCTTCGCTTTGCGCCATCGGTATGTGGCGTTATTCACCGTCACTGGGGAGTTTTCACGTGCTTTGTATTTCGATTCTGTTGGGAGATAGGACGTACTGATAATTTTACGCATCGTTGCCGCGTCACTTTCAGTGTTCGTCACACCCGTTATTGTACTCCCGGAAAGTAGAGGACCCAAAAAGAGCCAGTCTCGTGATTGACCAGGAGCCGCATTGAGGGTGGCAAGGACTTCTTTATCACTGACCTCCCCTGCGGTTAGTCCGAATTCGTTGACAGTCTCGTCTGGTGTCAGGGTTTTGTCCGCAACAACGGCTGGGACTCTGACCGGTTGGCTACCACTATTGCGACCTCGAAATCCAATGATTGTCGCGATGATGACTGCCGCAACGACTACCAGTGCTATCACGCCCCCAGGTTTGAAAATCACCTGTGTAGTTGACATGTGAACATTACTCCTCCAGTGAGTTTGATTTGGGCAGACGAGCAAATACCGATTCATTTCGGAACTGCGTATAGAGTGCCCGGAAAGCATTCTTACTGTACCAAACAGAAACCATTCTGCACCAAATGTGAGATAAGCAATTAGTATGCCAACCAGTCTTGAATAACCGGAGCATTTTTTTGCGGGGCGTCACCGGACCTCGCTACTGCATTTTAAAACATTTATTTGGCTATAATGTATAGGGGAGTGAAGACGCTTACTGTGAAGCTAATGTTCTGCCAATCGGTGTAAAGCAGCTGAGGAGTCAGCATCCATTGGGTAGAAGGTTTCGAGTGCGATCTCGGAAACCGTCACGTCTACCGGCGTGCCGAACACGGTCGTCGTGCTGAGAAGCGAGAGGATGCCGAAGTCGGTGAGAATCCGTAACGGCACGACGATCCCCGCCACTTCCGTGTGAAAGGAAGCGTTGTCCCCCGCACCGCCGTCTGGTACGGGGAAATTGCTCGCTTCGCGCATCAATTCCACCAGTAACGGATCTGCCGTGACCTCGATCTGATGGCGCAGTCGGGCGAGCAGGTGCGACCGCCATTGCCGAAAATTCACGATACGCGGAGCGAGTCCGGCGGGGTGGATGCTGAGACGGATCACATTCATGGGCGGAACCAACAACTCGGGTGCGATCCCGCCCAGTAACCGTTGCGCCGCCTGATTCGCGGCGATAAGTGTCCAGTGGCGATCTATGGCGAGTGCCGGGTATGGCTCATGTCCCGCCAGAACCATTTCGACGGCGGCTCGTGCGGCAGACAGTGCGGGGTCGGCGAGGGTCCGCTCCGGAAAGAGGGGTGCGAATCCGGCGGCGGTCAGTAATGTATTACGTTCGCGCAACGGAATCTCCAGCCGCTCCGCGAGATGTATGACCATCTCCCGGCTTGGGGCGGCGCGTCCGGTTTCCACGAAACTCAGGTGTCTTGTGGAGACTTCCGCCGCGAAAGACAGCTCCATCTGACTCATGCGTCGCCGCTGACGCCATTCGCGTAAAAGGTTCCCGATGCGCGGAGCGGAGAGTGCCATATCGGCATCTTAACGCAAACCGTCGGATGATTCCATTACGTCACAGGTAATGGATACCGCTTTCTCGATGCGAGATGATGAGTCCGTTGGCAGGTGTGAATGCCGCCACGAAAGGAGTTTGATATGGACCCCGTAACCGAACTGATTCATCGCTACATCGCGACCTGGAACGAGACCGACGCTGTGCGACGCCGCGAACTCGTCGCGCAAACCTGGACCGAGGACGCTTTCTACATAGACCCGATGATGCGCGGCGAAACCCGAGCTGGCATAGACGCCATGATCGAAGGCGTGCAGACCCAGTTTCCGGGATTCCGATTTCGCCTGACGGGGGACGTTGACACGCACCATGACCGGGTTCGTTTCGCGTGGGAATCAGGGCCGGAAGGCGCAGCCGCGCTTATCGGTGGTGTGGATTTCGGCGTCCTCGTCGGCGAACGAATCCGGTCCATCACCGGATTTCTCGATTTCGCGCCTCAGGCACCGTCGGTGTAACACTTTGCGGGTCGGGCAGACGATTTGCATCGCCCGACCCACGATTGTCGGAAGGAATGTAACGAAATGCCATTTATTGAAACGAGCGATGGAGTGCGACTTTTCTATCATGATTGGGGAACAGGTCAGCCCGTTGTTTTTGTCCACGGCTGGACGATTGGGGCAGACAGCTGGGAGTACCAGACCACATTTCTTGCCAGTCACGGGCTACGCTGTATCGCGTATGACCAGCGGGGCGGGGGGCGTTCGAGTCAGCCGTGGGATGGGTACGGTTACGACACCCTCGCCGACGATCTGGCGGCACTGCTGGATCAACTCGATTTGTACGAAGCAACATTGGTCGGACACTCAATGGGTTGTGGGGAGATCGCCCGCTACCTTTCCCGGTACGGTTCGAGTCGCGTTTCTAAAACCGTGTTGATTAGTACGACAACGCCGCATCTGGTCAAAACAACGGACAATCCGGACGGGATAGAGATAACCCTGTTCTATGAGACGCTCACCCGACTCATCGCCGACCGCCCCAAATATCTGGCGGATATTGCGCCCGGTTTCTTCGGGCAGGGGCTGCCGGGGTGTGCGGTTTCGCCGGAAATGGCGCAGTGGGGGATAAACCTGGCACTCCAAGCGTCGCTGAAAGCAAGCATTGATCTGTTCCGGACCAACGCCGAGGGCGACCTCCGGGCAGACATGGGCGCATTCACGGTACCGACACTGATCATCCACGGCGACGCCGACACAACGGCAACGATAGAACTCACGGCGAGAAAAACGGCGTCGGCTATCGCGAACAGCCGACTGGCCGTTTATGAAGGCGCACCGCACGGCTTATTTCTCACGCATACGGAACGGCTCAACAGCGACCTACTCGGATTTATTCAGGAATGAGAGTCATGGGATTGCGGAGGGACTACGTTAGTAGACACTCCGCAATCCCTACCCGCGCATCGCAATGCCGCCGTCTACGGTCAGAGTCACGCCGGTAATAAACGCCGACAGGTCGCTGAGCAGAAACAGCGTCGCGTCCGCCACGTCCTGTGGTTGACCGATGCGTCCGAGCGGGAAATCGCGGGCGACTTTCTCGCGCCCCAGTCGGTCCAGACTCGCCGCCGCCATATCCGTTTCCGTCCACGCGGGCGCGATGCAGTTAACACGGATTTTATGGGGGGCGAGCTCGTGCGCCATGCACTTCATGAACATGATCTGCCCGGCTTTGCTGACACAGTACGCCGTCGAACCGCCGCCGCCACCGCTCTGTCCGGCGGTGGATGTGTAAATCACGATGGAACCGCCCGCGCCCGATTCGCGCATCCCCTTTTGCACCGCCCGAACGCTCAGCATCGTTCCCGTCAGGTTCGTCGCCATCGTCCGGTTCCAGAAATCGAGCGTCATGGTTTCAATCGGCTGGTGTTCGAAGATACCTGCCGAAATGACCACGCCTGAAATCGGACCCAGCACTGCGGTCGCTTCCGCTACCGCCTCCACTATTTCGGCTTCGTCCTGAACATCGACCCGCACAGCGAATGCATTGCCGCCGGACGCCAATATCGCACCGACGACTGTATCCGCCGCGTTGGCGTTATCGCGGTAGGTCAGGGAGACTCGTGCCCCGGCTGCCGCAACAGTTTGTGCCGCGCTTGCCCCGATGCCGCGACTTCCCCCGACAACGAAAATATGCTTTCCCGACAGATCGATTACTTTCATTTATCGCCCAATAACCGCCGCTGTTCCAGAGTCGCCGCTTCGATTACCGCCGGGTTCCAAAGCTCCTTGTAGCGCATCGCGGGGAACTGCTTCGTGATATAGGCGTTGCCGTAATGCACCTGCACCATATAGCGACGCTCGGTTTCGTGCGAATTCATCCCCGACCCGTGCCAGATGTCGCCGCGAAACAGACACACATCGCCCGCCTTGACCATCACCGCTTTCGGCGTCACGCCGTGCCAGGAGGTTTCGCTGTGCGGGGCGCGTCCGGCTTTGTGGCTCCCCGGAATGATCGTCGTCGGACCGAGTTCGAGCACCATGTCGTTCAGGTAATAGTGTGCGGTCGAAGTCTGAATAGGGACTTTGACGCCCGGGTCGTTATGTACCGACTCCGGCAACCCGAACGGCTGAAAGTCCACGTGGACACCCATCGAACGCCCTTTTCCCGTGGTCCAGAACGATCCACCGGTCACATGCGCCCCCGGATCATGGATCGCGCATACTACGTCGATCACGCCGGGGCGGTCAATATAGGTGAGCAGGCGCGGGTCCTGCCAGAAATCGGTCACCTGATGCCGGTTGTAGCACCACTTCTCGACCACATACTTGGCATCGTCGGGACCGCCCTTTTCGTCCATAATAGCGCGGAGCGTCGCAACCTCGCTGCGACTAAGAACGCCGGGGAAAATGACGCACCCGTCGGAATACATTTGTGCGGTCTGCTCCGCGACGGAAACATTCGGTTCGGGATAGGGCAAATTTTCCAGCGTCCCGGTGTAGGTGGTATTTCCCCCGCTCTTATGCAGAAAGTGCCCGTTCGGCGCACGCAGTTCTTTATCCTCGGTTTCGATATATGGCATCGAAGTCACCCTCCGTCGTTGAGTGTTGCGAAATCAGTTTCGCGGATGCGTAATCATACCGCACTCAGTTTCCATCTGTCTACAGGATGGATGGAAAGGGCGACCTGAATACGTCCAGGTTGTCTCACCCGCCCATTTATTCCCACGCACGGATATGCGTGTAAAGAGTAGGGACGGTGTTATTCGTTTCGCTGACGATGGGTATGCGGAAAATGATTTGCGTTCGCGCTCCGGGGTGGGTACCCTGTAAAAGGATGAATCGCGGTTACTCGCGTTTTCGTCTCAGGAAAGAAATTTTGCCCGATGCCGACCGACACCGCCCCCGTGGACGCTCCCGATTGGAGCCTTGCCCGCACCGACGAACCCACCAACGCCCGAATCTTAGCCGTTTCCGAGGACCGCTTAGCCGGATTCCACGAAGACCCGTTCGGCGAGATCGCCCGCCTTTCGGAAGTGCCGGTAGATACCGTGCTACGAACGCTCCGGTTTCTTCTCGAAGCGGGGACCGTGCGCCGCATCCGCCAGACCCTGCTGGCGACGAATCTGGCGTCCGGGGCACTCGTCGCCTGGGAAGTCGCGCCCGCCGATCTGGAGGCGGGGTTCGCCTATCTTTCGGAACAGGACCCGTTCTCCGGGCACGTCGTCATCCGCTCGACCGACGCCGAAACGCCCGGCTCGCGCTACCGACTCTGGACAACGCTAAAAGTGCCGCAGGGGTTCTCGCTCCCGAAACACGCCGCGTTCCTGCAGGAAAAGATCGGCGCGAAATCGTTCCGGCTCATGCCCGCGAAGGCGTTTTTCGTCTTAGGCGTCGGGCACGTCCGCCGTCGTGGGATCGAACCCGGTAGCAAGGACGATGTGCCCGCCGAAATGCAGACCGCCGAGATCGTGCGCCTGTCGCCTCTCGAATGGCGGGTGCTGTCCGCGCTGAAACGCGAGTTCGCTATCGAAGAGGTCGTCCGCGATGTGTGGGCGGGGCGCATCGCCGAAGCGGGCGTGGACCGGGAAACGTTCTTCGAGACGGCGCGGTCGCTGTCGGAACGCGGCGTGATCGGGCGTTTCTCGACATTTTTGGAGCACGTCAAGCCGACGCTCGCCGACGAACGTGTGACCCGCTACAACGCGCTGTTCCACTGGCGCGTCCCGGTCGGACGGGAGGAGGCCGCCGGGCGCGAGGTCGGGCGGTTCCATTGCATGACGCATGCCTACTGGCGCGAGGGCGGACCCGAATTCGCGAATGTCAATATTATGGGCGTCGCGCACGGGCAGGAAAAGCCGCTCGTACTGGCACACAAAGCCGCGATTGACGAACACCTGAACGCCATCGGCATCCCGGTCCTGTACACGAACGTCTTCTGGGGCGGGCGTAGCGAGATCAAGCCGAGCGAGATCGTCCCGACCGCGTACGAGGAGTTTTGCCGCGAAAATGGCATCGACCCGAGTGCAATGCGCAATTCGGAAAGTGAGGTGGCATCATGATGCTTCTGCAATCGAAAAACATGGTACTGTCGGTGGTTTTACTTCTACTTCCGCTAATAATTGGGCTTCCCATAGGGATCAACGCCGTAATGACGCGCCTTCGCAAATTGCGGGAAGGCGTGGCACATAGCGACGCGGTAAAACCGGAGCGGTCTTTGTTCCATCAGTTGAGTATCGCCGAAGGAACCTCCTTTTTACTCCTGATGCTGGTTGCTGTTCCCCTCAAGCGCATCACGGGCGAACCGCTCTGGGTGAGTGTGGTCGGTTCGCTTCACGGTTCGCTTTTCATCCTGTACATCATCGCCGTTTTGTTCGTCGCGCCTGTATTTCGCTGGCGTCCGCTCACGACGTTGCTCGCCCTTGCCGCCGCCGTCTTCCCCTTCGGACCGTTTCTGTTCGAAGCGTACTTACGTCGTATAGAGAAAGCGCAACCGGAAGGGAGTATGACCGCCGGGACGTCCCTGTAAGTATACTCTCCGGGCTGGTTCATTTTTGTCCGGTCCGCTAAATCCTCCTATCACACCTGCCCTTCCTCATTGAACCGCCCACGCAAAACAAGCAAACTCTTCGTGTCTATGATTCGACTGTACCATCGAAGCATGGGCAGGAAAAGCAGTATGAAGGCGTATACTAATCGTGTCAGGTATAGCGCGGCGTGTGCGTTGCTGGTGACGTATAGCGCGATTTATTGATGGGGAGGGGCAGAAGCATGGTGGAAGTTTTCTCGGGCGTGGGGAACCGCCCCGTTGTAGATGTGTCTGCACCGGACGTAGTGGCGTGCGGGTTGGAAATATGTTTGTTCGGACCGATGGAGGTCCGCGTCGGCGGCCGCTCGTTGCCGCGACTCCGGTCGCGCAAGGGACTGTGGCTGCTCGCCTTGCTCGCGCTTCGCGCGGGGCGCGACGTGGACCGCGACTGGCTCGCCGGGACGCTCTGGTCCGAACACCGCGAAGACGCCGCCCGCCGCAGTCTGCGCCAGAGCCTCCACGATCTGCGCGCCGCGCTCGGGGCGGACGCCGCACGCGTGTCCTGCGAGTCGCCCCGCTCTCTGCGTCTCGATCTCGCGCCGGGGAGCGGCACCTGGGCAGACATCCTTTCGTTTGATGCCGCGACGAACCGCATCGCCACCGCCACGCCCGCCGCGCTCGAAGCCGCCGTCGCCCTGTACCGCGGCCCGCTCCTGCAAGATTGCGCGGAGGAATGGGCACTCGAAGAGCGGCGCGAGCGGGAAACGCGGTACATCGCCGCGCTCGAACGGCTCGCCGAACTCGCCGGGGCGCGGGGCGATCACCGGACGGCGGCGGACTACCTCCAACGCGCGCTCGACGGCGACCCTCTGCGCGAAGACCTCCTGCGAGCGCAGATGACCGTGCTCGCCGCGAGCGGGAGCATCTCCGCCGCGCGGGAAGCGT
>JACMIS010000062.1 GCA_014381035.1 Armatimonadota bacterium | reverse complement strand
GCCGGGTTCCAGTGTTGCCTTCCGGGTTAGCCCTTGCTGTTTTCCCGCGAATCCGCCGATGCCGTTTCTACATTCCATGTAGAAACGGCAGCGGCGGATTCGCGGGACAGAACCGAACCAGAAGCACCAAGCAGAAAAGAGCACCGCAGGTAGATCGATCCAACGATGCGTTGGCGCTGTCCGCGAAGGACAGAAAAAAGAACCGCCACGAACGATATAATACTGCTGTGATTACTACCGAGATGAAACCGCTGAAAGTGTATCAGGGAATGACGCCCGACCCGAAGCAAGCGACCCGTGATGCAGTGGCGGTGCTACGGCGGGGGTTGCTTCCGCTTGCCGAGATCTTCTATTCGTTGCAAGGGGAAGGGGCGCGTACCGGGCAAGCGACCGTGTTTGTCCGTGTCGCCGGGTGTAGCCTTGCCTGCTCTTTCTGCGACACCGACTTCCGGGTGCGGCGTGAAATGAGCGTGGACGAAACAGTACGGGAAGTGCGCGGGCATGGCGCATCCTGGGTGTGCTTGACCGGGGGCGAGCCGACCCTGTACAACGAAGTCGGCACTCTCTGCGACCGGTTACACGACGCTGGACTTCGCTTGCAGGTCGAAACGAACGGCATGTTTCCGCGCCCCGACTGGCGGTTGGACCATATCACCGTGTCGCCGAAAGAAACCGAGGGCGGGACGCTGGACCCGTGGTACTTCGAGCATGCGACCGAGTTCAAATACGTGATCGACGACCGCACCGACCTTTTTCGCGCTCTCGCCAACCCTACCGCAGGAATGCCGGGCGGTCCGCTCTTGTATCTTCAGCCGAACGCTTTAAACCCGAACGCGGTGCGTCTGTGCATTGACGCGGTGCAGGAACATCCCGACCGTTTGCGCCTGTCTCTGCAAACCCATAAACTTTTAGAGATTCCATAGCAGATATATAAAGGACTGTGGCACAATACAGCGGAACCCATACCAAAGTACAGCGCGACGGGGCAGGATATACGCCTCGTCCATGAAAGATTTGACACGGATGGACGCGAGCAAAAACGCCTGGAGCCAGCGGGAAACCACGGAGACCGCACCGATCGAGAACGCGGGGGGCACGATTTTGATCCGTGCCGGTGGACGCAGAGTAGACATCACCAACGCGCTGAAAGTGCGTGACGTAGTGTTTGTTCAGGAGCAGAACGTTCCCGTCGAATTGGAGCATGACGAGTTCGACGCGGACGCCCTGCATATCCTCGCTATCGAAACAAAGACGAAAGAGCCGGTCGGCACGGCACGAGTGCTGGACAAAGGGGACGGGGTCGCAAAGATCGGGCGGGTCGCCGTGCTAAAAGAGTACCGCGGGCGTGGTATCGGGCAGGCATTGATGCAAGCCGTGTTCAAGACCACTCGTGAACTGAATTTCACCTCGCTGCTCCTCGACGCGCAGGTTTCCGTGATCCCGTTCTATGAAAACCTGGGTTTCGTCGCGGAAGGCGGGGTTTTCGACGATGCCGGAATCCCACACCGACGCATGAGCATGACCCTATAGGCGTCGGTTTACCGGTTCCTCCCCGTCATTCTCCTCACGCAAGCGGGCGATCTGCCGTAACGTGAGGAACTCCATCGCATTTTCGAGCGTCACCATGCCGAGCAGTTCGCTGTTTTCATTCTCGCGGACCAGTACCGGAGCGCGGCGCAGGGCATGGCTCGACAGCAAATAATCTTCCAACGGTTCGTTCGGCGTTGCGAACGTAATGTCGCGATCCATAAATGTCGCGACATACGCCGAATCGCCATCCCGGGCAAGACCACGCAGAAGTTGTGTCCGGGAAAGGATTCCCACCACTTCTCCCCCGGCAACGACCGGGAAGTCCTGCTGACTACCGGCGAGAAGTACATCGGCGGCATGTTTCAACGTGTCCCCATGCGCCAGTTTCGCAAAATCGCGCATCATGGCATCCCCTATCGGAGCATCCGCCATGACATCGCGCGACTCTTCCGCTGCCCGCTCTTGTCCCGCACCAAAATAAACAAATAAGGCAATGATGACGAGCGTATAGTAGGGCGGATTGCCAAGAACGCCCAAGCCGACGAGTCCCAATATCAACGCGATAAACTGCCCGATGCCTGCCGCGATCCGCGTTGCCTTCGTGCGCCCGATCTTGATGGCGAGAATGGCACGCAGAACTCGTCCGCCATCCATCGGGAATGCTGGCAGCATGTTGAACAGCACCAGCGTAATATTCGAGGCTAAAAGAAGTATCAGGTAGCCTGTACCCGATACAGAAAACTGCCCTCGCTGAGCCAACGCCTGTAACCGCTCCCACGCCGGGTCGGGCGTCAGAAACTGCATGTACAGAAAGATAAGCGTCGCGATCACCACATTCACGGCGGGACCGGCGACGGCGATCCAGAGTTCATGGCGCGGACGTGGCGTTTGATCAATAGATGCCACGCCGCCAATCGGATACAGCACAATGTCACGCACCGTATACCCGTAGCGTTGTGCCACCAGTGAGTGCCCTAATTCGTGCAAAACCACGCAGGTGAAGACAGCAAGCAAAAACCCGACCTGCGCGGGACCACCTCGCCCCCAACCGGAAATACCGATAAAAGCAAGGAACAATATAAACGTAAAGTGCAAGCGGATCGGGATTCCCGACACCTTGGCGATGCGGACGGACCAACTACTGCCTTCGTCGGGATGGTTATCATTTTTTGGGGCGGTGTTTGCGGGTAAGCTCATAAGTTTCGTATACCCAGTTTACGGGTTCAGAGTTCGTTTGGTTTCAGTTCGGCGATGGTCGCACCACGTTCATCGGTGCGGACTCTGCCGAAGGCAAGGAGGCGGGTACGCTCCACGGCGTGTGTCGCCGCGCCGTGCGGGACAGTCACGGCGATTCCGACTGCCTCGCTATCAAAACCGGCGTACCGACCGAGCGCAAACAATCTTCCGGTATCGTCATGAAGACCGACCAGCACACCAATGTGTGTGGGGAGCGACACGACGCGCACTGTTCGCGCCTTGAAATGATCGGCGACCGCACCGGACAATCCTTCCCAACCCGTTCGCGCCGGCCCGTCCAGAAACATCGTCAGCACGTCCCCCGCCATCTCGCCGTGAACGACCGGCATACGAAGGGCGTCGCCTG
>JACMIS010000473.1 GCA_014381035.1 Armatimonadota bacterium | reverse complement strand
CCCCGGCGGCACCGATCCGTCGGCGAGCCGCTCTACCGCGAGCCGGTATAGGACAGCCGCGTCGTCCCGGTGGACGGCGGGCCAGCGGTTGTCGCCCGAACCCAGGAATGCCGAGACGCCGGTTCGTCGGGCGAGATCGACGAGTATGGGAACGAACCCCTTGTCGCCCGGACCGTGGACCGACGGTGGCAGGCGGATTACGACAGACCGCACGCCCCGCTCGGCGGCGGCGAGCGTGACCCGCTCGGACGGGACCCGATGCCCGGTCGGTCCCTCCGCATCGCCCGCGTCGCTTTCCGTCCCGACCCGACCCGCTGTCAGCGTCGCCGTCCCCGCCGTGTTGACGAATATCTTCGACCCGCCCGCCGTTGCCATCGCGTCGACCATCGCCTCTACTGCTTGTAGGTCGGTTCGGACCGATTCGGCGAAATTCGCGAAGTCGTGGATGAACGCGCAGTGGATGACCGCGTCGGCGTCCGCGACCGCCGCCCGCAGTCCATCCGGGTCGGTCAACTCACCCATACGGGCTTCGGCTCCGGCCGCGACCAGTTTCGCTGCCGACTCCGGCGTCCGCGCCAGCCCGGTGACGGCGTGCCCCGCCGCGACCAATTCGCGAACGATGGCGGACCCAATAAATCCTGTCCCGCCTGTGATGAATACTTGCATAATTTTGTTTCCTTCTGTGTCGGTAGCAGTCCGTGATTCAGATGCCGCCCGTTGCTTTTTTCGCCCGCGCAAAGACCTGGGCGGGAGTCGCTGGTGTTCTGCGTTAGTGAGCCTTTCACTCCGAGCCGGTAGCGATGGCGTTTAGTTTGGCGAGCGTGTCCGCTGGCAGTTGCAAGGTCGCAGATTGGAGGTTTTCGCGCAGGTGATCCACCGACGACGTGCCGGGAATCAGCAGGATGTTCGGCGAGCGTTGTAGGAGCCATGCCAGAGCGACCTGCATGGGAGTGACTCCCAATGAACGCGCGGCGGCATCCAGTGCCGACGATTGCAACGGAGTGAACCCACCCAGCGGGAAGAAAGGTACGTAAGCGATGCCTTGCGCCGCGAGGCTGTTGATGAAATCGTCATCTTCCCGGTGCGCCACGTTGTACATATTCTGCACGCAGACAACTTCCGTGAGGGTCTGCGCCTCCGTCAGTTGGGTGGGAGTAACGTTGCTCAGTCCGATGTGGCGGATCATCCCCTGCTCCTTGAGTTCGATCAGGGTCGTCAGCGGCTCCGCGAGGGAACCTTCCGACGGACCAACCCCATCGCCCATCATGCGGAGATTGACGACATCGAGCGCGTCGACTCCGAGGTTGCGCAGGTTGTCGTGTACGGCGTCGGTCAACTCCTGCCGCGACATGGCGGGTACCCAGGACTTATCCTCGGGACGACGGGCACCCACCTTAGTAACGATTACTAACTCCTCCGGGTAAGGGTGCAGGGCTTGCCGGATGATCTGGTTGGTGACGTGCGGTCCGTAGAAGTCGCTGGTGTCGATGTGGTTTACGCCAGCGGTAACCGCTTCGCGTAGCACAGCCACGGCGGCGTCCTGATCACGGGGCGGTCCCCAGACACCGGGACCCGCCAGTTGCATCGCTCCATAGCCCATCCGGTTGATGGTCATCGAAGTATTCGGCAACGTGAATCTGCCGCCGAGATTTGGTTGATCAATCATGTAAGTGCCTTTCATCGGGAAAACGTCGCCGCGTCGCCCACCTGCCCGGTGAGTCCCGACACGAGGAACGTTTTCTCTCCCCTCGTATTCTTGATTCATGAGCGTTCCATTATGGTGAGCATGTCCGCCATCGCCTATGCTCTGTCGTTATCCGTAATAGTGGATGAACCGCATATTACTTTTGCGAGAGTAATGGTATAATCACGTGTATGTTACAACAGTAATCATACTCTCGCAAGAGTATTATGTCCTCGATCCGATTATTTATTCTTTCGTCCTTCGCCGAACTCGGTCCGATGCACGGGCACCGCCTCCGTCTCGAAGCCGAGCACACGCACGTACATCTGTGGACCGACATTTCCGTCGGCGCAGTTTATGGGGCGATGAAGCGGCTCGCTGCGGAGGGGTTGCTACGGGAATCCGGGCGTGAGCGGGAGGGAAACCGACCGACCCGTCAACTCTATGAGATCACCGAGGAAGGGCAACTCGCCCTCGCGACGCTTCGCAAGGAGGGTTTGCGGGACGTGTGGTTCAAGTATGATCCCTTCGACCTTGCGCTCACGCGAACCGATCACGAGTCTCTGGATACATTGCCGTCGGTTGTCGCGGAACGCCTGGAGAAGGTGCGGGCGTTGCTGGCGGAAAGCAGACGGATCAACGAGGCGGCGCGTGAATACGTAAGCTTGGCGAAGCAGTGGGCACTCCGTCACACCGAATACCGGCTTGAGGCTGAGATCGCTTACCTTTCCGATCTGCTGAACGCTACCAGTGGCATCGTTGCCGACGAGCGCGACCCACCGCCCCGCAAGATTAAGTCACGTTGATTCGAACATGGTTTGTTCGTGGGGATTCATCCCTACGAACGGCATAGTGTGACGTGGCTCGATCAGTAAGAATTGGTAGTAGACTTTTACTGCCGCGCTTCATTGGCTTGGTTGACGAAGCGCGGCAGTCACAAATGTTAGCGTCCCAGCGCGTCGACGAGCGCGTCGATCTCTTCCTTGCTCCGCTGTTCCGTCACGCAAAGGAGTGCCGCGTTCTCGCCGATTTCGGGGTAGTCCGCAGCGAGTGGTAAGCCGCCCAGGATACCCGCTTCTAACAATCGCTTGTTGATCGCTTCCGGCGCGTCGGGCATCCGAACCACGAACTCCTTGAAAAACGGCGCGTTCGGGAATGTCAGTTCGTATCCGGGCAGTTTCGCGATCTCGGTCGCCGCGTAGTGCGCCTTTTGCACGCACAGGTTCGCCACCTGCGCGAAGCCGGTCTTGCCCATCGCCGACAGATACACCGTCGCCGCTAATGCGAACAGTGCCTGATTAGTGCAGATGTTCGACGTTGCCGTGTCGCGCCGGATGTCCTGCTCACGGGTGCGGAGTGTCATCACATATGCCCGCGTGTTCTCGATGTCCACGGTCGCCCCGACGATCCGCCCGGGAATACGCCGCACATAGTCCTTGCGGCACGCCAGCAGTCCCAAAAGCGGTCCGCCGAACGCCGGATAGCAACCGAGCGATTGCCCCTCGCCGGTCACAATATCGGCACCGAGCGCACCGGGCGTTTCCAGAACACCGAGCGCGATAGGATCGACAGAGACGACGAGTAACGCACCTTTCGCGTGTGCGGCATCGGCAATCGCCCGCAAATCCTCGATAGTGCCGAAAAAGTTCGGGTGTTGCACCACGATACACGCCGTGTCGTCGCCAATCGCGCCGGTCAGCGCGTCGCCATCCATCGCACCGGTTTCGCCGACATAGCCGACTTCGGCGATATTTTCCGTGTGCGATTCCAGATACGTCCGCATCGTCTGCCGGTCTGCCGGGTGCAGGGTCTTCGCGACCAGTACGCCGGTCCGTTTCGTCAGGTCGCACGCCATCAGGACCGCTTCCGCGAGCGCGGTCGCGCCGTCGTACATGGAAGCGTTGGCGACCT
>JACMIS010000472.1 GCA_014381035.1 Armatimonadota bacterium | reverse complement strand
CGCCGAGATACGAAAGGATACCGGCGATGGTACCGAAGACGACCTGGAACGAGAACTGCCCGACCTCCTCGAAGACCTCCACTACCTCCTCGGCAATGGTTTCCTCGTTGTGCGGGGTTTCGGAACCGGTCGCGCTGGTGTTTTTCGCGGGGTCGATCTTTTCGTCGGTGGGAGTTTCGGACATAGCATTCGTACCGGGGCATCCGCCCCGGTCAACCAACCTAAGCCCGCCGATGCGGGCTTACAGCGGGCAGTTCGTACCCCTCACGCTAATCGATGGGAGTGCCGGTTTCGGCAGTCAACGCGCGGAATCCGGCGATCAACCGGCGCGTTATATCGCCCGGCTTACCATTGCCGATAGTGCGCCGATCCAGTTCCACAGCCGGGATGATTTCCGCCGCCGTGCCGGTCAGGAAACACTCGTCCGCTGTGTAAATGTCGTAGAGCGTCAGGTTCTCTTCCCGTACCGGGACACCACTGTTTTCCAAAAGTTCCATCGCTGCCGCGCGGGTGATGCCTTTGAGACAACCGGCGGACGGCGGCGGCGTCAGCACTTTCCCGCCTTTTACGATGAACAGGTTGTCGCCGGTGGCTTCCGCGACGTAACCCTGCTGGTTGAGCATCACGCCCTCGCCCGCGCCGACACGGTTCGCTTCCATCTTCGCCAGAATATTGTTGATGTATTTGCCGGTGCATTTGATGCGCGGATCAATCGCGTCCGGGGACGGCACGCGGGTCGCACAGGTGATCATCGTCAGGCCGTTGTCGTAAAGATCCGAGCCGTACAGCCGCAACTCCTGCGTCGATATAACGAGACGTGGGGTCCGGTCGATATGCGACGGGTCCAAGCCCAGCCCCGTCCCGCGCGACAGCGTGACGCGGATATAACCGTTCGCGTGGTCGTTCTTTCGGCACAGACCGCGCACGGTATCCGTGATGCCGGACACGCTCAGATCGCCCAATTCGAAGCCGAGGGCGTGCGCAGAAAAAAGTAAGCGGTCCAGGTGCGGTTTCAGGCGGAAGACACGATTGTTGTAAACGCGGACGCCCTCGAAAACGCCGTCGCCGTATAGATAGCCGTGGTCGAAGAGCGGCACGGTAGCCGTTTCTTTCGGGATATAGTCGCCGGTGGAGGGGGCACCCCCACTCATGTACACATACTGTTCCGCCATTGCCGGTTTCCTTCGCGGGGTGCGCCGAGTTGTCGCTGTCTGTAAACAAAAACGGCGCGAAGTTTCCCCGATTGTATCACGAGCCACTCGCCTTCCCGGTAAATCCTCCGACTATTCGAGGAATCGTCCGCGAAAATATAGGTCCCGTATGCCCGGCAAATGTGTCATGCCGGACTACGCCCAAATCCTTTGTTTCGTAACCGCAGACACCTCCGCCCCTGAATCGATGCGGCGTAATTCGGTCTGGTTGCCGATTGCTAAAAGTTCTCCGATCTTGTACAGTCTGTTTATATCCGTGAACCAAATATAAACCAAAACGGACCAAAGGTGAAATAAATCTTATGAAACGACTCAAAGGAACGATGTGCCGCGCCACGTTGCACCTTTTGGCACTCGGTTGTGTGTTGGCACCAACGCTCGCGCACGCGCAAAACGCACAGGCGATGAACGGCGTTTTGCCGCCGCTTCGTCCGCCTTCCGTGCCGCTGGTGACGCACGACCCGTATTTTTCGGTCTGGTCGAACGCCAACAAACTGTATAGCGACGAGACGCGCCACTGGACGGGACGCGAAAACCGCCTGAACGCGATGGTGCGCGTCGACGGGCAAACATTCCGCTTGATGGGCACGCAACCCGAGGAGTCGGCTTCGTTGCCCCAGAAGAGCGTTTTAGTGTTGCCGACGCGCACCATCTACACCTTCGCCAACGAAAAGGTTCGCGTGGAAATGGTCTTCCTGACACCCGCGATTCCCAGCGACATCGAAGTGCTGTCGCGCCCCGTGACCTATGTCACGTATTCGATACGTTCGCTCGACGGCAAGCCCCACGATGTGCAGTTGTACGCGGACGCGGGAGCAGACCTGACTGTCAACGACGCCAATGCACAGCAAGTGACCTGGAATCGCGCTTCGGCGGGCAATCTGACCGCACTGCGCATGGGTTCGGTGGATCAGCCGGTTCTGGCGAAGCGCGGCGACGACCTGCGCATCGACTGGGGGCACCTTTATCTGGCGGCACCCAACGTTGCGGGACTGCAAAGCGTGTTGACTTCCCGCGCCAACGCGCAAACGGTGTGGGGTCGGACGGGCAAATTACCGGCATCAGACGACGCGGCGAAACCGCGCACCCCGAACGACCGGTCGCCGGTCGCGGCTCTGGCGTTTAACGTGGGTGCCGTCGGCGCGAAGACAGTCTCGCGCACGGTGATGATCGCTTACGACGACTTGTATTCTCTCAACTGGATGGGTCGCAAATTGCGCCCGTACTGGCGGCGCAAGGGTATGGACGCGATGGGTCTGCTGAAGGTCGCGGCGAGCGAATACGAACAGTTGAGCAAGCGTTCGGTCGCGTTCGACACCGAGTTGATGGCGGACCTGCGCACCGTGGGCGGCGAGAAATACGCCCGTTTGACGGCACTGGCGCACCGGCAGGCGTTGGCGGCGCAGAAGATCGTCGCCGACGCCAACGGCGCACCGCTGATGTTCTCCAAGGAAAACTTTTCGAACGGCTCTATCGGCACTGTCGATTTGATGTACCCCGCCGCGCCGCAACAACTGTTGCTATCGCCGACGCTGCTCAAAGCGACGCTGGAACCGATCATGCTGTATTCGAACGGTCCGCGCTGGGTGTTTCCGTTCGCGCCCCATGACGTCGGCGTTTATCCGCAGGCGACCGGGATGCTGTACGGCGGCGGCGAGAACGTCCCCGCCGACGGCGACGTGAGTAGCAAGATGCCGGTCGAGGAGTCGGGCAACATGCTGATCCTGCTCGGTGCACTGGCGAAAGTGGAAGGCAATACGAAATATGCCGACCGTTACTGGCCCACGATTACCAAGTGGGCGAATTACCTGATCAGCAAGGGCTACGACCTCGACAACCAGCTTTCGACCGACGATTTTTCGGGGCATCTGGCGCACAACGTCAACCTGTCGGGCAAGTCTATCGAAGCACTGGGTGCCTACGCGCAGATGGCGGAAATGCGCGGCGACACCGCCGAAGCCAAACGCGTGCGCGGCATCGCCGAGGGCATGACCAAGCAGTGGATCGCCGCTGCGAAAGACGGCGATCATTACCGGATAGCCTTTGATAAGCCGGGGACCTGGAGCCAGAAGTACAACATCGTCTGGGATAACATCCTCGACATCAACCTGTTCCCCGACAGCGTGTTTGAGGAGGAGATGGCTTTTTACAAGACCAAGATCAACCGTTACGGACTGCCGCTCGACTCGCGCGAAAACTATACCAAACTCGACTGGACGATCTGGAGCGGGGCGTTGACCGGCAAAAAATCGGACCTGATGACGCGGGCGGACCCGGCTTACGACTTCCTACCGAATTCCCCGTCACGCGTGCCGATGACCGACTGGTACCGCACGACTCCCGGTACGCAGGTCGGTTTCCAGGCACGATCCGTGGTCG
>JACMIS010000471.1 GCA_014381035.1 Armatimonadota bacterium | reverse complement strand
TCGCCCTTCGGCAAGGTATGCGGCGAGATTGACGGCGGTAGTGGTTTTACCGACGCCTCCTTTTTGATTGACAACTGCCCAAACGATGGCTGGCATATCAGGAGCGATTCCTTCTTGGGAGCATTTGCGGGCGAATGTTTCACGTGACACGGCGATGTTTTCACCCGCGCCCCGATTATACACGGTCTGCAATCTTTTGGGAAGCAAATTTGTTTCACGTGAAACATAATTCTATAGCTGTTTGTAGAATTATACATTTCGTTTGGCATATATTTTTCTTGAAAAAAATGTATAATTTGGAATGAACTCCTTGCGACGTGCATTTCTGGAACATCAACCGCTCAGTCTCGGGCTTATCCAGACCGTCAGACGCCTCGGCGAATACCAGGGCAAGCACGAGCTATTCGCACAGCAGTCTCCACAGATCTTGGACTCCCTGCAAGAATCGGCACGTGTCGAAAGTGTCGAGGTATCAAACCGTATTGAAGGGTTGTTGCCTCGCCGGATCGGTTACGGGAGATTGTTGCTAAAGGGGTCCCCCCCCCAACGGCTCTGAAAAAGAGATCGCCGGGTATCGCGATGTTTTAGCCACAATTCATACGTCTTACGAACATATTCCCATCACACCGAATTTGACCGCGACCTATGGTCGGGCGGTACATTTCCCTGGAGCGAATCATTGAAAAGCAAAAAGAAGGGTATTACGAGACGATCGGGATCGCATCACAAGGATGGTCTGAGGGCAAACACTCGATAGAACGGTGGCGCGACTACTTCTTGGGCGTCGTTCTCCTGTCCGGGTACCGGGAGTTTGAGCAACGTGTCGGCGTTCTGACAACGGCGGGGGGCGGGGCAAAGACCAGGCGGGTTTTGGACGCCTTGCAACGGTTACCGATGCGGTTTCGTCTGGAGGATGTTCAGCGGGCATGCCCGGCGGTGAGTGATTCGGCATTGCGGAAGACATTGATCGAGTTGCGCAAAAAAGGACAGTTGACCGCAGGGCGCGGCGCGAACGCGTATTGGACGAAAACCGACGCGTTCGGAGCTACGTCGACACCATAGCCGGTTGTGCGGTTCGCGGTTCATGGGCGAGATCCGCGGGGACGTTCTGTGCGTAGTCGCGGGCGGAGACGGGGCGTAGCAATCGTTCGTAAAGGAAGGCGGCGATGCCCGCACCGAGCACAGGACCGACGAGGTACTGCCACCAGGACGCGAGCGCGACGCCCCCGGCAAACAGCGCGGGTCCGAGAGAGCGCACCGGGTTCATGGACCCGCCCGTGATCGCGCCGCCGATCAATACATCCACGACCACGATGAAGCCAATAGCGAGCGGGGGCACAGCGGGGTTGGTGCGCTTGTCCGTGGCGACCGCGATAATCACCAGCATCAGAAGAAACGTCAACACCGCTTCGATCCCGATAATACGAAACGGAGAAATACCGGACGCCGGGATGTGAGCCCCCGCTCCCGGCACACCGAAACAGAGAAGCGCGACGAAAGAAGCCAGACATGCCCCCAAAACCTGTGCGACGATATATGCCGGGACATGCCGCCACGGGAACCGCCCCGCAACCGCGAAACCGAGCGTGACGGCGGGATTGAAGTGCGCCGCCGACACGGGACCGAGCGCGGCGATCATCGCGGTGACGGCGAAACCGGAAACCCAGGCGGCGGAGGCGAGCGAACCGTCCCCGCCCGCGAACTGTTTCGACGCGGATAGCGCGACTGGCGCGAAAACGATCCCGAATGTGCCGATCAGTTCGGCGGCGAAACGATGACGCATTTCGTTTATCCCTCGGGCACTTTCACGGAACCGCCGGTGCGCAGGTAGTCCGCGAAATAATCCGGCAAACCGGCGGCAATTAACTTCTGGCAGGTGCTTTCAACGTCGTAAGAAAGGCGTATCCACTCGGTGGTCACCCGGTCGCCGTCTACCGTCAGGACACCATACCCGGCGCGGGTATCGCCGTCCTTCGGTCGCCCGACGCTTCCCGTGTTGATGAAATGCACCCCGTCTATAATCCGGTGGAACGGCACGTGGGTGTGCCCGAACGCGATAATGTCGGCGCGGGCGTCGTCCTTGCCGCCCGCAACGAACTGTTTCAAAAAGCCGTCGGAGCGGTTCTCGAAAAGATACTCGACCGTGGAGCGCGGCGAACCGTGGCGTTCATGGAGCGGCACCGGGCGGGGAAGGCGTTCGGGCGGATGCTGGTGCTGGCGCCGGCCGGATTCTTCGACGACG
>JACMIS010000061.1 GCA_014381035.1 Armatimonadota bacterium | reverse complement strand
CGCCTGCGAACTTGGCAAGGCGGCGTAAGCGGCGGCGACGGCGCAAACGGTCGCCGATAAAGCGACAACGGCAAAGGTTGTAGGACGGGACATGGTGGTTCTCCAGGCGTGCGAATTTCAAACTGTCGGCATGTTAGACCGTCATCGCAGGACATTTCTTCATGGCGATTTCTCCCGTCGATAAAACAGTTGTTTTCCGCTGTTTTTTTTGGTATCATAGAAGGCATACGGGTATTGTCAATCCTCCGGCGGAAGCGTTCCCGCCCCGCCAATAAACTTATTTATGCGCCTATTCACCTGCCTACCTATCGCCCCCGACGTGCGCGATTCTATCGCCGCCGTGCAAACCCGACTCATCGCTACCGGCGCGAATATCCGATGGGTCGAGCCGGAAAACTTTCACTTAACGGTATCCTTTATCGGAGACATCGCGGACCCGTCCTTGTTGCCGGAAATCGCCACCGCTTGCCAGTCTGTCGCCGCTGAGACCGCACCTTTCCGGTTTCGGGTTGCCGGGGTCAGTGTCTTTCCGAAGCGCGGCGAAGTGATTAAAACCGTCCTATTGACCGTGACCGAGGGCGTGGAACCGTGGAAAGAGTTAGTCCACCGCTCGGAGCCGTGGCTATCGCCGTTCGGCGCGAAGCGCGAAGGCGGTCTCGCGGCGCACGTGACCCTCGGGCGGGTCAAAGGCGGCGAAAACCTGCCGGAACTGAAAGCCGCAATAACCCGCGAGGCGAAAACCGACTGCGGCGAGCAGGTCGCGGACCGGATTATTTTAATGGAAAGTGTTCTCAACCTCGCCACCGCCGCCTATACCGAGCGCGGCACGTGGCATTTTAAAAACGGGATTTGACCACAAAGAGCACAAAGGTTTTTGAGGTTTCGGTTTCGCTGGTTTTACAGACGGCTTATCGAAACCGGGAAACCCCACCCTTAAAAACCTTTGTGCTCTTTGTGGTTTAACGAAACAAAACAGGAGTTTGTATATGTCAGTGGAAAAAGAATCTAAAGCGTTGGATATGGCGGTTTCTGCCTTAGAGAAACAGTTCGGCAAAGGTTCGATCATGCGCCTCGGCGATAAGGCGAAACTGGGTGGCGTCGAAGCGATCCCGACCGGCTCGCTCGCGCTCGATATTGCGCTGGGTATCGGCGGTATCCCGAAAGGGCGCGTCACCGAAATCTATGGCGCGGAGTCGTCGGGTAAGACGACCGTCGCCATGCAGATCGTCGCTCAGGCGCAGATGCAGGGCGGGATCGCCGCCTACGTCGACGCCGAGCACGCCGTTGACCCGGTCTATGCCCGCAACATCGGCGTGGACATTGACAACCTCCTGATCTCCCAGCCGTCGACCGGCGAGGAAGCACTCGAAGTCATGGACGCGCTGATCCGCTCGAACGCGGTCGCACTCGTGGTACTCGACTCCGTCGCCGCGTTGGTGCCGAAAGCGGAAATCGAGGGCGATATGGGCGCGAGCCTTCCCGGTATGCAGGCGCGTTTGATGAGTCAGGCACTCCGGAAAATCACCGGCTCGCTCAACAAGACCAACACGGCGGCGATTTTTATCAACCAGATCCGCGAAAAGATCGGTGTCATGTTCGGCAACCCGGAGACCCAACCGGGCGGACGCGCCCTGAAGTTCTATTCGTCGGTGCGTATGGACGTTCGCCGCACGGAAACGCTGAAACTCGGCAACGATCAGGTGGGCATCCGAACCCGCGTCAAGGTCGTCAAGAACAAGGTCGCGCCGCCCTTCAAGCAAGCGGAGTTCGACATCATGTTCGGGCAGGGCATTTCGCGCTCCGGGTCGATCATCGACATCGGCACCGAATTGAATGTGATCGCCAAAGCCGGTGCGTTCTACTCGTACAAGGGCGAGCGGCTCGGGCAGGGACGTGAGAACGCGAAGAAGTTCCTTGAGGAGCGCAAGGACATGATGGACACCATCGAGAACGAGATCAAGAACGGCGACGCGGCAAAAGAAGCCCTCGCGCTCGGCATCTCCGGCGGGGCGGGCGAACCGGCGGAAGAAGACGAGGAATAAATCGGCGCACTTCGTCGGCGAAATGCCCCGCGTCTCCGAAAGGCGACGCGGGGCATTTCTTCGTGAAGTTTTGTCCACTTCTGATAGTCTGATAGTTTATAGCATTCAAGCATCTTGCTTCTACCGTCGCGCACGCTTCGTCACACTCAGGGGCAAGAGACGGTAAAACTACGCTCATGATATTTACTCCCTTTTTGATGGCAATACTTGCCGCGTCAACGTCTACCGAGGGGCGAACGACCGCGACACCGTATCTATCGAAGAGCCCGCTGACATTCACCAGCCGCGCGGGTGCTGTGTCCGTATACAGCCGCGACACGAACCGAATAACGTGCATGGCACGCGGCGACGGTGCGACATGGTTGGGAACGCGGCAAGGTATCAAGCACCTGGACGTCGCTAGCGGTGCCGTGCGGGTGTACGGCGCGGGCGAGGGGTTGCCCTGGGGCGCGATACATTCCATCGCTACCGACGACGCGGGAACGGGTGCTGTCGCCCTCGTGCAAAGCAACACGGAGACGGGAAAGGGACTGCTTCTTTTCTGCGCATACGACGCCGAAAGTGACCGGTGGAAAGTCCTCGACCGCGTACTCGACGAGCGCCCGGAGTGGTTCACGAACATGGATCGTGGTTCGCGCGATTACTTCCGGGGTTATTCTCCGAAATATTATATCGCTCTGGGCGAGCGGTACGCGATTCTGGTGCCTCACATTTCCGATGCGAACGAACCCCTCGCACGGTGCTATGATCGCGCTACCGGCAAAGTTGCCGAGCCGACCGTGGCGCAGGTCATAAGCGACGGCGACGTGCCGTTCGTGGCGACCTGGTCGGTTACCCGGCATCGGGGAAAAATCTACCTGGGCACACAATACGGTCTTCACGAAGTGGATATAAACACGGGCGTCAGCCAGTGCTATTTACCCACCCTCGACGTGCGCAGCGTCGCGGTCGCGCCGCCGCGGACCGAGGTCGCAGGCGATATGCTCTGGTTTACCGCCAAGGTTCGCCCGGCAGGCACCAACTACAGCGACGTATGGGACGACGGTTTTCTTCAGGCGTTTTCGCTCGCTGAAGGGCATCCGATGGGCGACGCCGTTTCGCTAAAAGGTATCGGGGGATACGGCTCAACGAACAACGTACTTCGTGTCGGTGAGGACGGCTTCCCATACGTGGTCAGCGGCAGTTTCGCCCGCTACGAGCCACAAACCCGTACGTGGCGATGTTTCGATAAGCAGGGGAAAGAACTGAGTGAGGACGAAATGCGGCGCAGGCGACGCAGGTTCTCCCCCAGTGTGGAAAACTTTATCCCAGCCCCCGCCGCGGTCATTCCGGATGCGATAGTAGCGGAACGGGCTTACGCGAGGGGTCAAAGCTTACTTTCGGAATATTTCGTGCCCGAATCGGTGCGCTGGATACAGTCTCGTTTTCCCGATTGGCACTCGCCCGATGCTCGCGCACCATCCGCGCCGACGGATGCTGCGGAGCGATGCGAACTAAACGCGCTCGCGGCAGAGGTGCAGTCCTGGGAAAAGCGGACGGCAGACCCTTTTATCGGGGGGCGCGCATGGAGTACAGGCAACGCGGGTGGTGTCCCACAAGTATGGAAGTGGGGTGCGCCGCCACCTGCGGCGACACTGTACGAGAAATACGTCTTGGAGACACGGGAGAGGGGCGCGGCGGGATCGGAAAACGATGTCGTGACGCCGCCGGAACCGCTGAGCAAGATACCGTTGAATCTTCCCGCTCTGCGGCGCGTGCAACCCGGTGTAACGACTCTGTGCACGGTTTGGGAGCAATACGGCGATGGTGGCGGTCGGGAGGGAGTCATCGTCGAGTCCGGGCGCGGGATTCTCTGGGTACACAGGCTGGGGAGCGACGGCATTGCCCAGACACGATGGATAACGCCGGATAAGCAAAAGGCACTCGAATCGACGCGGCAGAACCGATTCTGGGACGTCAACAAGTTCCCGTCCGATGTCGCCGCCCTGCCACCGCCGTTGGGGTCCGACAAACCGCCGATTTTGCGACCGTTGCTACACGCCGGGGGGGATGCCGCTTACTACGTGGCTGTGGCCGGCTCTCCGCACTTGTGGTGCTACGACTACGCCAAAAAAACATGGATGCAAAAAGCCGCGCTACCCACGTCCGTGCAACGATTCGCCGCCGGGGACGGGAGTCTTTTGAATAAACTTCCGTCCGCGACTATCGAGTACAAACTACTCGTCGGCGGCAACGATGGGCTGTGGATGTATGACGACACCGATAATCGGGACCGATGGATCCAGGTTCCCTTGCCGCCAAAGATCGCCCCGGCAGATCCGTCCACGGTCGGCGTGGTCGCAGGGAGTGAAATCCGCCTGAGCCGAGCAGTGGCGGATAAGCAGGGCGTTTTTATCGCCGGACGGGGGCAAAAGAATGATGACCCGCCCCTCCTGGTTATCTGGGACAAGCAAACGTCGCGAAGCACGTTCCTGACCGAAGGGACGCACGGCATCCCTTCCCTTCGCGGCGGTGCCCCTCTCCTGATGATGGATGGCGAAGCAGTCTGGTATGCTTTGCAAACCAACTGGCAGGGCGACGCGAGCGGGGGATACCGGTGGGACGCGCGCAAAAGGCAATTCGTTCCCGTCACCGAGGAAACAGTTGTGGCGATGGAACCGGATATTGAGAGTGGGCGGGGCGTTTATCTACTGACTCGCGGCGCGCTCCTGCACTGGCACCGAAAAACCGGCAAAACGACGCGATTCGCCCTGCCGACAGAGCAGGTCGCGCAGGTGATGTTGCAAACGCCGCAAAATCTTTATATCGTCGCGCAAAACGTGTTGTATGCCTGGGACAAGAAGTCCCGAAATTGGCGGCAGTTAGCCGACATCCCGCGCGTAACCGACGATGCCCGTTTGCAACTCGTCACGGCACCGGGGCAGGGGAAAGCCTTATGGCTGTACGACGGCTCCACCGCAGTACGTGTGGCTTTATCCGCTCCGTAGGATATATCCTGACTCACCGACATTCCGGATCGGTTTTCGCTCCGATAAACGTGGGTACGAACAGTGCGATTCAAACGTATAAGGCAGTGTACGCGGCAATCTTCCGGCAAAGGGATTTGTGCGGGTACAATAGGAACGGACGCGGTGTGAAACACGCCGGTCTATTCAGGAGTCTTAAACACCGTGTACGCACGTTCATCATTTGGAGGAATATTCGGTCTGCCGCGTGAGTCGCCACTCACGATGGGCATCATATTTACCGTTGCCGGTCTGTACCTTGCCATGCTCGCCAAAGTCCCGGTGCTGGAATGGCTTGCATTCTCCGCAAACCGCTTCCCGCTATTTTTCTGGACTCCGATCAGCTGGCCCATCGCGCCAGAGGGCGGCAGCCCGCTCAACCTGCTTTTTTCGCTCGGCTGGTTCTACCTGTTCGCTGGCAGTATCGAGCGGGCATGGGGGACGCGTGATTTCGGCACCGTGTTATTAACCGTCTCGGTCTCCATGGCGATGTTCTGCTGGCTGGGGGACCTCGTTGCGGGAACCAGCGGGATGCTGGCGGGGTTGTCTGCGATCACCGGACCACTGATGGTTGCCTGGGCGATCATCAACCGGCGCGAGGTGGTGACATTTTTCTTTTTGCCGATCCCCGCGCCGATCATCGGTTGGGTCGGTGTTGCGATGACCTGGTATTATGGCGGCGGCGGGTTCGAGGGCTTGTTTTTGCTCCCGGTGTGCGCCGCAATGTACTGGTACGTGACACAGGGGCGCTATGCCAGCACCGGTTACGATACCAACAAACGATTTCTGCGACTCGCCGATGACGACGATACACCCGTCTTCTCGCGTGGCAACGCGACCCGTCGTAGCTTGGACGAATCGGACCCGCGCCCATTTAATATCGTGCGATGGTGGCGCGACCGTCAGGAGAAAAAACGGTTAGAGGAGATTTTTCGTCGCTCTGGCTTCACGGACGAAGACGAAAAGTAGGTCGGAAGAATATTTATGTCAACAGCAACTACGGAAGCGAAACCGGCGGCGGCAACGGAGTCGAACGGAGATCGCTTGACTATCGAAACGCCACAGACCGGTCTG
>JACMIS010000470.1 GCA_014381035.1 Armatimonadota bacterium | reverse complement strand
TAGCCTGTATCAGAGCGCGGCGATCACGGACGGCACCCGTTTCTATCTCGGCGGATGGGATAACCAGATCCGCTGTTTCGACGCCCAGACCGGCGTTCCGGACTGGGCGAACAAGTTCGGCAGGTCGTTCTACTATTCGCCCGCCATCGGCTCACCCACTCTGGGCGACGGCAAGGTCTACGTGACCAGCAACGACGGCATCCTCCACGCGATGGACGCGGCGACAGGCAACGTGCTCTGGGAAACCAAACCCAGATCGCTCGGCTACAGCGGTCCGCTCCTCGAAAACGGCACGATCTACAACGCCTCGCTCACCGGGTTGGGTTTTGTGTACGCGTTCGACGCGGCGACCGGAAAGCAGAAATGGGTGTCGCCGACCGGTTCCGTGATCTACGATTCGTCCTGCGCCGCCGCGAACGGCACGGTGTTCGTCGGGTGCGTCAACGGTGTCTTTTCCGCGCTCCGCCAGAGCGATGGCGGGCTTCTCTGGCAGTACCAGATCGGACCGGGGCACCTCCTCGCCTCGCCTGTCACCGACGATGCCCGCGTCTACATCGCGAACATGGACGGCACCGTGGTCGCGTTCCGCGTTAGGTGATTGGGTGGTTGGGGAACGGCTTGTCGTCTCGCTGGCGACGAACGGATCGAAACTCCCAATCACCTGTATACTGAATTCATGCCGATTGACTTGAATGAAGACCTGAGCGAAATCGCGGTCGCGCAACTCGGGCAGTGTCCCTGCGGCGAGAATGCGGTCTGGTACCGTATCGCGCCTCCTCTTTTGAACGGCGACGTGGTGGGCGACGCGAACACACCGACGTTCGGGGTGCGCTGGCTGACCGGAAGCGACCTGACAGAAAACCTGTGCGACGGCTGTTTCGCGGACGCCGTGCCGGAAAGCGATCACCTGCTCTGGAAGCGGGTGGAGTGATGGTTTGTGTACACGGTGGCTTCTGCGAAATCGGCTCCAGCCGATTTACGCTCACCGCACGAGAGGATGGTCGCTACACCCTCGCGCGAACAAGTTTCAGTCTATGAACCGGTATTTGATTAGCGTCCACAACGCCTCGACGCCGTCGGTCCAGCGGATCTTTTTTCCCTGTAGCTCGGTGCGGGCGCGGTAGTGGATCGGGATTTCGTGAATGCGAATGCCGCGTTTCAGCACTTTCGCCGTTACTTCGGGGCAGAAATCGAACCGTTGCGCCCGGAGCGGGAACGAACGTAACACGGAAACGCGGAACATTTTGTAGCACGTCGCTTCGTCGGTGATGCGTGCGCCGGGGAATAGAATATTTGCCACGGTGGTCAGGATGCGATTGGCAACCAGGTTCGCGCCTTTCATACCCTCGATCTTTCCGGTAAAGCGCGAGCCGTAGACGACATCGGCGTTCCCCGCCAGCATCGGTGCCAGGAGTAAGCCGAACTCATTCGGGTCGTATTCCAGGTCGGCGTCCTGCACGACCAGGTAGTCGCCTCGCGCCGCCGCAATCGCGCTGATGATCCCTGCTCCTTTGCCGCGATTTTCGGGATGATACAGAACACGCACATCGGCAAAACGCCCCTCGACCTCGGTCTGCAACAGTTCGCGGGTGCCGTCCGTCGAGCCGTCGTCCACGAGGATGATTTCTCGCCCTACGCCGTCCGGGAGTGCTGCCCCGCGTACCTGCCGGACGATTTCAAGCAGCGTTTCGCGTTCGTTATAGATGGGGACCGCGACTGTCAACAAGGCGGTGTCCTGCTCTGTCGTAGGAGCGGTTCCGGTATCAGCGGAGGCTACCTGAGGGCGTTCTAAGGTAATCATTAACGGTCCGTGTCTTTCTCTTGCTTCTATAGACGCTTTCTGAAGGGACGACGTTCCGCAAGACACAAACCTGTCGGGTGGCTTTCTTTTTGTTTTTGTCCTTCGCGGACGGCGGCAACGCAGCGGAAACGCAGTTTCCGCGATTACGTTGCATCGTTGGACCTGCGGTGCTCTTTCCTGTGGGGCGAGCCGGGTTAGCCCTT